>JAGZAC010000074.1 GCA_018370615.1 Clostridiales bacterium | reverse complement strand
GTGCAGCGTGTGATGACGGATGTAAAATGGCGTCAGAAGAAAGACAAGGATCTTGGAGCCGAACGTACTGACGGAAAAAAGAAAGGTATTTGAGATTAGACGTCCATAGGAGTTCATAGGGATTTACCTCCGTAATATCCGCTGTTGAAACAGAGTTGTTTAAGGCTTGAACCGATATCCGACACCCCAAACTGTTTGGATATAGCGCGGCGCAGAGGGAATCTTTTCGATTTTCTCCCGCAGCCGGTTGATATGAACAGCGACAGTCGCATTGTCCCCCATTGCATCACAGCCCCAAATTCGCTCATACAGGGTTTCTTTACGAAAAACAATATCCGCGTTTGACATTAGGAACAGCAAAAGCTCATATTCTTTGTTCTTTAATTCCACTTCTACTCCATCTACAAATACTCTCCTGGAATCCTCTTGTATTAAAATATTGCCCATTTGCATTTGTGCTCTGTCTGAACTGCCTGCTTTTTTGAGACGGTCATATTGGGCGAGGTGGGCCTTAATTCTGGCTACCAGCACATTGGGGGAAAAGGGCTTTGTGATGTAGTCATCTGCTCCCATGCCCAGGCCCTTAATTTTATCAATGTCCTCCTGCCGTGCCGTTACCATTAAAATGGGAATGTCCAAGGTCGCGCGCAGCGTGTGGCAGACAGCAAGTCCGTCAATCCCCGGAAGCATCAGATCCAGCAAAATTAAGTCGTACCTGCCGGAACGTCCCATGGCAATGCCATCACGTCCGGTAGCGGCAATATCTACTTCAAATTCACTGAGCACCAGATAGTCCCGTTCAATAGCAGCGATTGATTCATCATCTTCAATAATCAGAATCCGTTTCATTGTTTTGTTCCTTTTCTGACAGTGGGATTTTGAGAACCATTCTCAGGCCGCCTTCCGGCAGGTTTTCCGCATGGATAGAACCGCCCATTCTCTCAATGCTTTTCCGCACAATGGCAAGGCCCAAGCCGCTGCCCAGGCTTGCGCTTTTTCGGGAAGGGTCGCTGCGGTAAAACACATCAAATAATTTCGGCAGGGCTTCGGCGGGGACGCCGGGACCGTCGTCGTCTACATAGAGGAATAGGTCCTGTCCTGAAACCCTTCCTGTGATGACAGCAGCTGCGGTTTCCTTTTGCTTATATTTTGCGCTGTTGTCCAGCAGGTTCATTAAAACACTGCGAAAATAAGTGGGATCGCCCATAATATATACGTCTTGTGGAATGGAATCCACCACGATCTGCAGTCCCTGCTGTCGGTACGTGTCTTCAGACGCATGAACGAAGTCTGAAATTTCCTTGGAGACATCCATTTGCTCCGGGCTGTACGGATATTCTCCCATGTCCATTTTGGAAAACAAAAACAGCTTTTTTACCATTTGCTCCATTTCTATTGTCTTTTTTTGAATGGTAGACAAGTACGTCCTTTGTTTTTCTGGAGTATCTGCAACGTTGTCCATTAGTCCTTCCACATAAGCACGGATGCAGGTCAATGGGGAGCGAATGTCGTGAGAAATACCTGCCAGCAGCGCCTTGCGGCTTTCTTCCTCTTTTTGTGTTTGCTCTACCGATGTCCGCAGTCGCTGGGCCATATCATTGAAGGCTTCACAGACCGGTAAAAATTCATCCTTGTTTGGATAAGAAATCCGATAGGAAAGGTTTCCGTCATGGATTTGCCGAACGCCTTCGGAAAGGGTTTTTAGCGGGGCTGATATGTTTTGAAAAACAAACGATATTAGAAAACGATTGGTCAAAAATACGGTAAGTAGGACAACTGCAACTGCGAATAACCCAAAAATAACTATCAGCACTTTGATATTATGCGTTTCAAATGAGGTAACCGGGTGAAATATTTTGATTTGGTATGTACTGTCATTGACAGCGATTTTCTCTCCAAATAAATCGGTATTCCCATCCGATACGGTTCCAACATTGTCCAGCACCTGCAGGGCATCCGTCAGCCGATTTGGACCTGAAATTTTGCTGTCCCCGAACTGCCGAACCACTGTGCCGTTTTGTTCTACTACAAGTGTAATCTGGTTTTTTTCACTTTTTTGTAAAAGCTTGTCTGATAAATTCGCTTTTCTGGCAGCGTCCGTTTCCGAGAGCCATTCTGCGGTGGCATCTACAAGCTCATAGCGCATTTCTTCCAGTTCATGTCGGCTTAGAAAGCGGTAGCTGGAATTTGACAAAGTGGTGAAGTAAAAAAGGAGCAGGCCGGCGGCTAAAACGAGCACAGCAAGGAAAGCCGGTATCACAATCATTAGTATGTTAGAAACAAATAGCCTTTTTTTAATCGTCACAGCCGACCTCTCCTTTTTTTGAAATATGCCGTTTATGGATTGGGCAGAGAATCGTTTTCCGTTTCATACTGCTCCCGACGCTTCTTGATGTGCCGGAGTATTGCTGTTCCGCCGCGCTCTATCAGAAAACTCAGCAGTGCAAAACAGACAAACAGCAGTAGAGTCAATGCAGTGGGCAATGTCACATGGAGAACAGTGTGGAAGAGAAGTATTGCAGCATAAAATCCAACCGTCATTGTAGTGCAGAGGAAAAGCCGCAGCTTATTGAGCGGCCAGCTTGCCTTGAAGACGGCCTGAATTCCGACAGTACCTACCAGCAGGTAAAAAAGAGTATTTATCTGCTCCCTTGGGAAATGCAGTGCCCCGGATAATGCCAGACAAAGCATAAAGCAGACCAAAATGGAGAAGCCATTCGGGAGGGCACGCTGCATCACAGACGGCAGGAATTTCCCGGAAATTTTTCTTCCATCCGGTTCAAAGGACATAAAGAAAGCCGGGTACCCTTCGATAATCAAATCGATCCATGTGATTTGAATCGGTACGAAAGGGAATGGGATATTCAGAAAAATACAGACGATGGACAGCAAAATCGAGTAAATGGTTTTTACAAAGAACACGCCTGCCACTCTTGTAATGTTGTTTACCACCCGGCGGCCCTGTTTCAGCACATCCGGCAAAACGGAGAAATCGGAACGCATCAGCACGATCTGCGACACTTGCCTGGCGGCGTCGCTCCCTTCTGCGACTGCAATGCTGCAATCGGCCTCCCGCAGGGCGAGCAGGTCGTTTACTCCATCACCGGTCATTGCGACACAATGTCCCTGCTTTTGCAGTGCCTGTACCAGTTGTTTTTTTTGCAAGGGAGAAACCCGCCCAAAGACGGAATATTCCTCCGCTGCTTGCTCCACGTCAGCTTCTTCTGTTATGCCGCTCATATCGATAAAGCGCTCCGCATCGGGAAAGCCCGCCTTTGCCGCCAATGCGGAAACTGTCACCGGATTGTCTCCGGAAATCAGCTTCAGATTTACGCCTTCCTGCCGAAAATAGGCCATTGTTTCTGCGGCGTTGGGGCGAATCGGATCTGAGAGGACAATAGATGCAAGCTCCCGTATTTTGGGAAGCGGCTTGTCCGGTGAGATGGATTCATTCGTAATGCCGGCGAGAAGGACGCGTTTTCCCATGTTGAAATCCTTATTGAAATTTTCAACTGTTTCTTTTTCGGCAAGGCGCTCCGGCGCACCAATGACGAAGGTAAAGTCCTGAAATATGGCGGCGCTCCATTTTCTATCGGAGGAAAATGGAATTTTTTCTATTGGCGTAAGGCTTTCTCTCGCTTGAAAATGAGATTGCAGTGCCTGAAAGGTGGCATTGCTGTCGTCCGAATGATACAGGAAAGCTCCCATGATCTCGTCAAAAGGCATGGAACGTCCCAATTCCGTCAGCCGCACTTGTTCAACCTGCATGATTCCCTGTGTGAGCGTGCCAGTTTTGTCCAGGCACAGGGTATCCACATGGGCCAGCGTTTCCAGGGCAAACAGCTCCTGCACTAGTACGCTTTTCTTGGAAAGTGCGATAATTCCTGCGGCCAGACTGATGCTGATAAGCAAAACCAGTCCTTTGGGCAGCATGCCGAGAAGTCCGGAGGCAGTTGTGACCACAGCGTGATAAGCGGAATCACCGCGCAGTAGGAGGGCTTCCAAAAACAGCAGGAGTCCAAGGGGAGGAATCAGATACCCTGTAAATCGAGTTACCTTCCGCATGGAAGAAAGCAGCTCGGAATGTGTCCCACGCAGTTTTTTTGCTTCATGTGCAATCTTAGCGGCGTAATTTTCCATTCCGACATGTTCCACGCAGGCGCGGCATCTGCCGCTGATGATAAAGCTGCCGGAGAGAAGATGCTCACCTGACGTTTTGAGAATGGGATCGGATTCTCCCGTGAGAAGAGATTCGTTGACTTCCACCTCTCCTGTCAGAATGACACAGTCTGCACAGACCTGCCTGCCGGCATCCAACTCCATTACATCCTCTTCTACCAATTCCTGCAGGGGGATTTCCAAAACAGTTCCATCGCGGACAACCTTTGCGGTGGGCATGGATAGAAGGGAAAGCTTATCCACCAGCTTTTTCGCATGGATTTCCTGCAGGATGCCGATAAATATATTGAGGGCAATGATCAAAATAAACAGCATATTTGACCATGCGCCTACTAGCGCCAGGGCAACGGCAATGAGCAGATTAAAAAGGTTAAAAAACGTGCAGATGTTGTCTTTCAAAATCTGGCCTATAGATTTTGTGGCCTTTTCCGGCAATGTATTCTGTCGTCCCTGCATCCGCTTTTGGGATACCTGTTCAAAGCTCAGTCCTGATTTTGCATCAGGGGAAAAAGATGGTGTCATGGTGTATCTCCCTATTTGTTTGCTGCCCATATGGTACGCTGTTTCTCTAAAAAACAGTTAAATGAATCATAAACAGTTTATAAACTTTTATTCGCTTGGTACTATGCTGGACATCCCGTCACAGATCAGCTTTGTAGCCATATCAATGAGCTTTTCCAAGGGCAGCTTTTTTCCGTCCATTACCCATTGACGAAACAATATAGAAGAATTAGCTCCATAGAAAGCAAACACAAGATTTTCAGAGTATTCGTCCAGCCCAAACACCCCTCGGTTGGTTTCTTTCCTGTAATCCATAATGCGTTTGTTGATTTTTTCCCAGATGGGACGGTAGCTTCCGCTGCACATCAGCCGTTCATGGAGCAGTGGCATGTTGGTTGCATGTTCAAAAAACAAACGAATCAAATCACGAATATCCCTCATATTGCTGTAAGATACCTTCCGACGAATAAAGTGATCGGCTATTTCCTCCTGAAGTTCTTCCAGAAGTACATCCAGACTGCTGTAATGAAGGTAAAAGGTCTTCCGGTTGATTTGTGCGCGCTGGGTTAGTTCTTTAATTGTAATTTGCTCATAATCCATTTCACAGATCATTGCTTTGAATGTGTTATGAATGGCTTCTTTGGTTTTTCGAACGCGCAAATCTTCCTTTTTGTTCTGTTCCATGCAGCTCCCTCCTTAATCTTGCAAAAATGCCGTCTGCATATTCCACAAAAATATTTTATACTACACTTTTCAAATTCTTTCGTTATTATAATACAACCATGAGGAAAAATCAACACCAAGGAAATAAACCTCTTGAAGAGGTTAAACTTTTTTGTGCGAACCCAAAACGACACCGCAGCCGAAAGACTGCGGCGTCGTTTTGCATATTTTTCGAATTAATTGCGTGTGCTCTTACCCAAAATTTATCGCAAATAATTGGCTGCTTATCGCGGAAACTAAATGAGAAGAGAGGTGTGCATTTTGAAAAAAATATTTTCGTTTTTACTTCTGGCGGCCTTGCTGACGACACCTATGTCTGCTGCCTCGCCGGATACAGATACTAGTCTTAAGCTGCCCATTGTGATGTATCATCATCTATCCCCCAAAAACAAATTGCAGGGGGATTATGTGCTTTCTCCCGGTGAACTGGAGGCTGATTTGCAGTATCTGCAGGAACATGGGTATGAAAGCATTACTACAAAACAGCTTATCGGCTGGAGCAGAGGAGAAGTCCAGCTTCCTGAAAAGCCCGTGATGATTACCTTTGACGACGGATATGAGTCCACCCTTGTATACGGCGGACCTCTCCTGGAGAAATACGGATTTCAGGCAGTGGTCGCAGTAATTGGGAGCGCGGCAGACCTATTCAGCGAAAAACAGGATCATATGCTGGATTATTCTTATCTTGCATGGGATGCAGTACGGGACATTTCCCATGGGGATATATTTGAGGTACAATGTCACACCTATACTATGCACAAGCTAAACACCCGCAAGGGATGCGGTAAAATCACTGGAGAGGGGTACACAGATTATAGGCAAAAGCTGATAGAGGACCTCACCCGGTTCCGGGAAAAGTGTGCTGAGGAGGACGTGCAGCTCACAAATACTATCGCTTTTCCCTATGGAGTATACAGCGATGAGACCATTTCCATTATCAAGGAACTGGGCTTTGCGGCTGCATTTACATGTACGGAACGGGTAAATTATCTGACCGGAGACCCGGATGAATTGTATGAGCTGCGCCGGTTCAACCGCCCGCACGGTATTTCCAGCGAAAAGTTTTTCAGTAAATGGGAGGACTGACGTTTACAGTAGATTCTTTCGCTGCCATGCGGGGTCTTCTGGGGTAAGATAGGACATGGGCACATCCAGCACCGTCATGGCGCCCCGTTTTCCTTCCCGATGGAGACGAACGGCCGCCCGAGCATATGCGGTGAGCACGCTTGCAGTAAATTCCGGATTGGAGTCCAGGTTCAAGGAGAATTCCATTACATGCTTGTTTTCTCCGGTACTTCCGCTGCGGATAACCATACCGCCGTGGGGCATTTTGCTGTGCTCGCGCTGGAGCTCTTCTTCAGACACAAAGGTAACTGTAGTGTCATAGTCGGCAAAATAATTGGGCATTTCTTTGATTTCCCGCTCAATGCGGGCCTTGTCCGCGCCTTCTTTTGCTACCACATAGCATTCTCGCAGGTGCTTCTCGCGGGTGGACAGAGTGGGATTTTTTCCTTCCCGCACTGCCTGTACCGCTTCTTCAATGGGAACCGTATACTGAATGGCATTTGCAACGCCCTCGACCCGGCGAATCGCATCGGAGTGACCCTGGGAAACGCCCCGGCCCCAAAATGTGTAGACGCTGCCGCAGGGAAGCGCCGCCAGGGAAAGCTGGCGCATGATGGAAAACAGTCCCGGATCCCAGCCCACAGAAATAATGGACAGTGTGTCTTTGGCCGCAGTATTCATTTGTGCAAAATAATCGGGAATCTTCGCATGGGTGTCAAAGCTGTCGATGGTGTTGAAGAGCTTTGCAAACGCGGGCCCTTGTACAGGCAGGTCGGTTGCAGACCCTCCGCAAAGGATGACTACATCCAATTCTCCCTGCATAGACGCAGCGTCGTCTGCACGGAGGATTTTTGCGCTGGGCGTGTTTGTCTGCAGCGCAGACGGGTCGCGCCGTGTAAAGAATGCCTTCAAATCCATATC
>JAGZAC010000073.1 GCA_018370615.1 Clostridiales bacterium | reverse complement strand
AGACTTCCTCACTTCTTACGGAAACTTTCAATACGTAAGCAGTGGCGCCGGCAGTGGTGTTAGTGTCAGTGAGGATGGCTATATCGTAACCAACAATCATGTAATCGTATCTGAAAATAACGTGGCAGACACTATCAACGTGCGGCTTACAGACGGTACGGAGTATGAAGCATCATTGGTTGGCCGCGACGAGGATTCCGACATTGCGCTGTTGAAAATCGACGCTGAGGGCTTGGAGCCCGCGATTTTCGGCGACAGTTCTGCACTGGAGGTAGGAGATCAGGTGATGGCAGTGGGCAACCCCCTGGGAGAACTGGGCGGTACGGCTACCAGCGGCATCGTATCTGCTACTGACCGGGAAATTACCGTTGACAACACATTGATGACGCTGATTCAGATTGACGCGGCGATCAACCCTGGTAACTCCGGCGGCGGGCTCTTCAATATGAAGGGCGAGCTAGTGGGAATTGTCAATGCGAAATCCACCGGTACGGAAATTGAGGGACTTGGCTTTGCCATTCCTGTAAACGATGCAGAGCATGTTATTGAAGAACTGCAGACGAATGGTTATGTGACGGGAAAGACTTATATTGGTATCAGTTTGTATGATGTACAGGATGCCTTTACTGCATACCGTTACTTTGGGTCTCAGGCTACCGGCGTATATGTAATGCAGCTGGTGGAGGGATATAATGACGATGCTCTTCAGGTAGGAGACCGAATCATTGCTGTAGACGGTGCGGAAATTACCTCAGTCAGCGATGTGGAGGAAGCAGTTTCAAGCCACGAGGTCGGCGACGTGCTTACCTTTACGGTATACCGGGGAGGGCAGATGATAGAAGTTGAAGTCACCTGCTATGAATACAAGCCGGAAAGCGACATTAACTTTTCCGAGTAATAGCAACGAAATACCGCCTGTCATATTTATGACAGGCGGTATTTTTTTCAGGAGTATCACCGTCATGCAAATTGCTGTCGGACGATTTCTCGAATCATCTTATATGAACTTCTCGGAGCGTCAGCTTGACAGAAACTTCAACCATCTCCTTGCATTTCTCGCAATCATTCCCTCGGTTTCATCAGGGCTGGCCGCTCCCTTCCACTCACAGGCAAAAGAATAGAGCAGTTAAAACAACTGCTCTTAGTTAAAATAATGTTTATTTACTGCTCTTTGCGGACCTCTTCACTTCTTCATGATAGAAGAAATTCACGACTGTTGGCGGATCATAAAATCCCTTTTGCATACTATCGTCATCCCTGACATATTCCAGCCCATTTTTGGATGTATAATCCCGGATGGAATGATCCAATTCCTCCCAGTATAAACGACTGCCCTGATAATAAATTTCTTTGTAGAGCTGAACAAGCGCTGGATGCTTATCATGAATATAATTCATGATGACACTTTTATAGCTGCCCCGCAAGTTTAAGTTTTCCAGCCAGACAAGCTGGCACTGTTCCTTTACCCTATTGATGATGGCTGTCACATCTGTAATTCCGGGAAAAATCGGAGAGATAAAGCAGGTAGTTCTAATTCCTTCATCATGAAACTTTTTCATTGCTGCAAGTCGTCTTTCTATACTGACTGCCATATCCATATCGTTTTTGAAATTCTCGTCCAATGTATTGATGGAAAACCCCACCCTTGCATCCGGGAAAGTTTTGATAATATCTATGTCTCGCAATACCAAGTCAGATTTTGTCTGAATGCTTAGTTTAATCCCGCTCCCTTTTAGCTGCTCCAGTAAGGAACGGGTTCTTTTATAGGTTTCTTCCTGCGGATTGTATGGGTCGGTAACTGAACCAAAGAATAGTTCCTTCCCGGCATACTTCTCTGGCTTTTTGATTTCTGGCCAGTATTTCACATCAAGAAATGCTCCCCACTCCTCCGGATGGTTCGTAAATCTCTTCATAAAGCTGGCATAGCAGTATTTGCAGGCATGGGTGCATCCCACATAAGGGTTAACTGAGTAATCACTCACTGGCAGGTTTGATTTTGTTAAAACGCTTTTTACTTCTATTGCTTTTATAATTGGTTTCATTATACCCCCTTTATTTCCACCTTCCAAAATGAATCTGTTTATCAATATCTGCTATATTTTGTTCAAGTTCAATCTCATTAGAGTCAGCATACCCAATGCCAATGAATACGGGTATCATATAAGTTGGCGGCACCTTTAGCTTTTTCTTTACAATGTCATATTCCTCATCGAGAGGAATCCTCATGGAACATGCTAGTCCCTCTGCTGTTGCTGCAAGAAATAAGTTTTCTATTACGCACCAGATGGTGGAGAATGGATTCAGTTTAGATACAGACCCGCCGCTCAGTTCCTTACACTTAAATACGGGTATCACCACATAAGGCGCTCCCTTTAACATTGTATACTGCCTTGGCATTGCATAAGCGTACATTTTTTGAGTAAGTGTAATCGGATATGGTCTTGGTACATTCAAATACTTTTCAGCGTCAAATTGATCGGCAATTTTCTTTGCATAATCAAATGCATAATCCTTCTCTTCATCCGTCCTCAATATGATATAACTCCAGTTTCGATTGTGATTCCAAGTAGGAGCTTGATTGCCAGCTTCCAGAATCCTTTTGATAACTTCAAAGTCTACCTGCTTGTTCAAAAACTCTCGTACAGTTCTCCTTTTGCTGACAGCCTCATAGAATTCCATGTTATTGTCCTCCTAAATTTCCTTTTGTTGCTCTGTTTTAAGAAGATTATATCAGAAAGCCGTGAATAAATCCATAGTGCTTCATCCTACTTTGGGCCATCACTGCTTATCTTGAAAAGGGACGAAAAAGATTTCCTATTGACAAATAAAGAACAGCATGTTATACTAAACTATAATTGGAAAATAAAAAGGCTATGAAGAGACGAGTACCCGGAGTCTATGGTAAAAGAGAGCCGCGGATGGTGAGAGCGCGGTACGAATGCTTCGGTGAAGAACAGCTTGGAGCCTCTGTCTGAAAGCGTAAGCAAGTAGGCGCAGACGCGGGCGGCGCGTTATAGCTGCAGGATATACAAGTATCTTTGAGGGGATTCTTTGAATCTATTATGGGTGGTACCGCGGAGGAAATTTCGTCCTTCGTCCCTGTCTTGCAGGGGCGAAGGGCTTTTTTTGTGAATTTTTGGAGAGTTTAGGGGATATTTGTGTAAAGGGTGAGCAACCCCTCCGTCAGCTGCGCTGACACCTCCCCTTGCACAGGGGAGGCTTCATCTAGTGATAACTGCGTCGGCCACCGTCCCGGTATCTCCTGCGGAGCTGCACCACAGGGGAGGCTAGAAAAAAGTCCCCCTTACGCAGGCCCCCTTGTGTAAAGGGGGCTATCAGCGTAAGCTCACTGGGGGATTGTTTAATTGACAACCCTTCCGTCATGGCTGCGCCGTGCCACCTCCCCTTACACAGGGGAGGCTTCATCTAGTGGTAACTGCGCCGGCCACCACCCCGGTATCTCCTGCGGAGCTGCACCACAGGGGAGGCTAGAAAAAAGTCCCCCTTACGCAGGCCCCCTTGTGTAAAGGGGGCTGTCAGCGTGAGCTGACTGGGGGATTGTTTAAGCTCACTACCCCTCTGTCGCAACTCAGTTGTACTGTCTTCCTTTGGGAAAGCTTAGAAATCCTTGCAGATGGTATTTGTTAAAAAAATTGTATTTTTTCCACCATACAGCAAATTCTATTCGATAAAGTACAGGCTGAGTTTTCATACAATTGCAAGTCAAGGAACAACAGGAAAGAAGGACGAAATAAAAATGAAAAGAACGATGTATTGCGGTCTGGTGCGGGAAGCCCAGATGGGAACACGGCAGACCTGCTGCGGCTGGGTCCAGACAAAACGGGATATGGGCGGCGTCGTTTTTGTGGATCTAAAGGACAGAGAGGGTATTCTGCAGGTGGTGTTTGACGCATCCAATTTGCCGGCAGAGGCCTTTAAGGAGGCAGACGGACTGCGCAGCCAGTCCGTGATTGCAGTGTCCGGTGTGATCCGCCGGCGCAGTGAGGATACCTACAATCCCCGTCTGGAGACCGGAACGGTAGAGCTGTATGCAGATTCCCTGGAACTGCTTTCCCAGGCGCAGCAGCTGCCCTTTTCTATGGATGAAAATGTCAATGTGCGGGAGGATTTGCGCCTACGGTATCGGTACCTGGATCTGCGCAGTCCCACTATGCTGAGAAATCTGCGGGCGAGGCATCTGGTACAAAAGGCCAGTCAGGATTATCTGGACAGCCATGGATTTATATGTGTGGAGACCCCTATGCTGTGCAAGTCTACGCCGGAAGGAGCCAGAGACTATCTGGTACCCAGCAGAGTGCATCAGGGCTCCTTTTACGCACTGCCTCAGTCCCCCCAGATTTACAAGCAGCTGCTGATGGTGGGTGGCATCGACAAATATTATCAGGTAGCCAGGTGCTTCCGCGACGAGGATTTGCGAGCGGACCGTCAGCCGGAGTTTACACAGGTGGATATGGAAATGTCCTTTGTGGACCAGGAAGATATCCTTATCCATCTGGAAAAAATGTTCCGGCATATATTCCAGACATTTACCGGGCAGGAGATTGCAGAGCCTTTTCCGCGACTTACCTGGCAGGAGGCAATGGACCGGTACGGCAGCGACAAACCGGACCTGCGGTTTGACCTTCCCATCGTAGATGTTACGGATCTTGCTGCTGGCTGCTCCTTCAGCGTATTTCGCTCTGTTTGCGATAAGGGTGGCGTTGTGCGAGCCATCAACGCCAAGGGATGCGCTGACTTCACCAGAACCCAAATTGAAACTTTGACAGAAAACGCCCTTTCCTATGGTGCAAAAGGTATGGCGTGGATCGCCGTTCGTCCCGATGGGGAAATCTACTCGATTTTGACAAAATACTTCACCGAAGAGGAAATGCGTGCCCTCCTGGACCGCATGGGAGCTGTCCCCGGGGACTTTATACTGTTTTCCGCGGATACGCTTGCCACTGTGCGGCGTGTTTTGGGATCTCTGCGACTGGATGTGGCGGAAATTCTGGGACTGCGGGACAAGAAGAAGTTTTCCTTCTTGTTTGTCACGGACTTTCCCCAGTTTGAATATTCCGAAGAGGAAAAACGGTACGTTTCCACCCACCATCCTTTCACCATGCCCTACCCGGAGGATATACAATATCTCTTTACCGACCCGGCGAAGGTGCGTGCACAGGCATATGATGTGGTGCTCAACGGGATCGAGCTGGGCAGCGGGTCCATCCGTATCCACCGGCAGGATATTCAGGAAAAAATGTTTGAGGCATTGGGCTTCGACAAGGAGCAGATCGAAAAACGGTTTGGCTTTATGGTAAACGCGTTCCGGTATGGTACGCCGCCCCATGGGGGCTTTGCCTTTGGTTTGGACCGGTTGGTTATGCTTCTGCTGGGTGCGGATTCTCTTCGAGATGTAATTGCCTTTCCAAAGAACAAGGACGCTTCCTGTCCTATGACGGACGCGCCTACCCCTGTGGACCCGGAGCAGCTTGCTGTGCTGGGCTTGGATAAGCTTTGGGAAGCTGGTACAGACGGTACAGGAGAAAAAGAAGAAAAAGTGCCGCAAATCGATGTGCCTGCTGTAGCAGGGCTTGCCCGTCTGGCTTTCTCAGAGGAGGAGATGCAGAGTCTCAAGGCCGATATGGAAAACATCATCGCCTTTGCAAATCAGCTGTCACGGGCGGACACTGCCGGTACGGCGGCGGCGGAGCACATTGTTCCCATGGAAAATGTATTTCGTCCGGATGAAGCAGAGCATCTCTTTGACAGAGAAGCATTGCTGGCAGCCGCAAAAACCAAGGATGACGGATATATTACCGTTCCCCGTGTTGTGGAAGGATAAGGCATATGAAAGAACTTACAAGCAGAAGTGTATACGAACATGCCCGGGCGCTAAAGAAAAAAGAATACTCTGCTGTAGAGCTGACCCAGGCATATCTGGAAGCGGTTTTTCAGCGGGAAGCGGAGATTCACGCTTATATTTCTACAAGTGCAGAATATGCGCTGGAGCAGGCAAAGGAAGCGGATAAACGTATCGCAGCCGGAGAGGGAACGGCGCTTACCGGAATTCCGGCAGGTATCAAAGACAACATGTGTACCAAAGGGATTGCCACTACCTGTGCCTCCAAGATGCTGGCAGATTATGTGCCGCCTTATGACGCCCATGTAATCCAGCGGCTGCAGGAGGCGGGATATGTATTGCTGGGCAAGCTGAACATGGATGAGTTTGCCATGGGCTCCACTACGGAAAATTCGGCGATGGGGATTACGAGAAATCCGCGGGATACTTCCCGGGTGCCGGGTGGTTCCTCCGGCGGCTCTGCCGCAGCAGTGGCTGCCGGAGAGGCAGCCTATGCTCTGGGGAGTGATACGGGAGGCTCCATCCGCCAGCCCGCCGCGTTCTGCGGCGTGGTAGGAATGAAACCGACTTACGGTCGTGTTTCCCGGTACGGATTGGTCGCCTTTGCTTCTTCTCTGGATCAAATCGGCCCCCTCACCCGGGACGTGCGGGACAATGCGATGGTGCTGGCTGCCATTGCCGGTCACGACCGGCGGGATGCGACCTCTGTGGGCAGACCTGTGGAGGATTATCTTGCCGGCTTGGAGGATGGCGTTGCCGGCATACGCATCGGCCTGCCGGAGGAATTTTTTGGGGATGGCATCTCTGCAGATGTTAAAGCGGCTGTGCTGGCTGCGGCAGATACCCTGGCCGGTATGGGTGCTCAGCTGGTGCAGGTGAAAATGCCGTCGCTGGATTATGCACTGTCAGCCTATTATGTCATTTCATCCGCGGAAGCTTCCTCCAACCTGGCGCGGTTTGATGGGGTGCGGTACGGATACCGTGCGGCAGATTTTGCCGACATGGATGAATTGTATCAGAAGAGCCGCAGCGAGGGCTTCGGCGCGGAAGTAAAGCGGCGGATCATGCTGGGGACATTTGCCCTTTCTTCGGGATACTACGATGCCTACTATAAAAAGGCGCTCCAGGTACGCAGCCTGGTACGGGCAGACTTTGACAGCGCCTTTGCAAAATGCGACTGCATTCTCTCTCCTGTAGCCCCTACCGTTGCTTATAAAATCGGGGAAAAAACCAGCGACCCGTTGGAAATGTATTTGGGGGATGCTTACAGCGTTCCAGTGAATATTGCCGGTGTGCCGGCGCTTTCCATGCCCTGTGGTACAGGGGAGGGCGGTATGCCGGTAGGTATGCAGCTCATTGGCCCTGTTTTTTCTGAGGCGATGCTGTACCGTATAGGATATGCGTTTGAAAACGGAAGAAAGGGGGAATAAGGAATGCAGATGATCAAGGATTATGAAATGGTGATCGGCTTGGAAGTTCATGTGGAGCTGAAAACCAAGACAAAGATTTTTTGCTCCTGTCCCACAGATTTTGGGGCTGCACCCAATACACAAACCT
>JAGZAC010000072.1 GCA_018370615.1 Clostridiales bacterium | reverse complement strand
TTACTGTCACATACGACGCGAATGGCGGCACAGGCACTGTTACGGACAACAGTTCTCCATATACATATGGCGCAGAGGTAACAGTGATGGCGTCCACGGGAATTACGGCTCCTGATGGAAAAACCTTCAGCGGCTGGGCGCTGACTGCAGATGCAGATGTGAAAAATGATGATTATGATGCAAGTGACAAATTTATCATCACAAAAAATATTACTTTGTATGCGGTATGGGCCGAGGCCTAAGTGAAACTAAAGGGGGATATTGATTTATGAAACTTTCTGATGTATTTACTGCCGAAGCGATTGCATTGAATTATACAAACGCGGCAAGCAACAGCATTCCGTATCTTGGAACAGGACTCTTTCCGGCAAGAAAAAAAGCGGGGCTTGACTTGAAATGGCTGAAAGGCCACAATGGGCTTCCGGTGTCTCTTATGCCGTCCGCATTTGATGCGAAGTCCACTTTCCGCGACAGAGTGGGTATTTCTATGACAGAAACCCAGATGCCTTTCTTCCGTGAATCTATGCTTGTAAAGGAGCAGGATGAGCAGGAAATCATGCGCGTTCAGGATTCCAATGACCCCTATGCGGTCCAGGTGCTCGAAAACATTTTTAACGATGCGCAGACCCTGATTGGCGGTGCAAATGTTGTTCCTGAAAGAATGATTATGCAGCTATTGGCTCCTATTGGAGGCAGGGTTGGCATTGATATTTCGGCAAACGGCGTCAATTACACATATGATTATGACCCATCTGGTGCTTGGAAGGCAGAGCATTATCTGAAAATCGTTACGGAAGCCGATAAATGGAGTGCAGCGGATACATGCGACCCTGTGAAGAACATTGAGGATGCGCTGGACGCACAGGAAGCTGCCAGTGGAAACCGTCCTGAGATTCTGCTTATGTCTAAAAACACTTTTAATCTATTGAAAAACAGTGCAAAGGTGAGAAGCGGCGTTCTTGCGCAGAATATCACTGCAAATGTCAATTACACCACACAGATTGTTACCAACTATATTCAGGAAGCGTTGAATGTGACGATTGTTGTATACAACAAGCAGTTTAAGGATGAAACTGGTACAGCGAAGAAGTTTTATCCGGACAATATCGTTATGATGCTGCCTGGCGGCGCGCTGGGCTCTACCTGGTACGGCACTACGCCGGAGGAAAGAACCCTTGCGGGAACTCCCGGTGCAAACGTATCTATTGTGAATACCGGCGTTGCAGTAGCCGTAACGACTACCAGCGACCCTGTCAACACAAAGACAACGGTTTCCGAAATCGTTTTGCCGTCCTTTGAACAGCTTGACATGTGCTATGCGCTGGAATGCTGCTGATTCCCAGTTTTATGGAATAAAATGAACCGGCGCGCAATCCATTTTGTTGAAGTGATTTTGCGCATCCAAATATTGTGTATTATTCTTGACTTTTTTTATTACGCTGATATAATGAATGATAGGCAGACACAGGTGCGAAGCGTTCCATATGGAGAAAACTGAGTTTTTCACAAGATGCGTGCGCTGCGGTCTATTTTGGAACAAGTAACCGCCTGTGTCGCGGCAATCGGAGGATTTCATTTTGACGTATCCCTTCGGTTGGGAATTTTCACAATATAATTATGATAAGGAGCGCTCTATGAAAAGGATTTTTACGCTGTTTGTTTTGGTATTGCTGTTAGCATCCCTGACTGCTTGTGGAAAATCGGAGAATGAAGGAACACAGGATAGCACCACAGCAGAAGAAACTACGCAGGGTGAAGAAACTACAGAAAAAGCCACTTCAGACGAGGAAGCGGAAGCGGAAAACATACGTGTGAAAGTAGAAGATTTGGAAATTTTTACGGATGTAGTGGATGGCGAGCCGGTGTTCTGGGTAAAAAACAATTCTGACTATATTATATCCGGCGTGGAGTACAACAAAGCAGTGAACGGGTCGGATGAAATCATTGGAGCCTACGCTTTTCAGAGGGACATTGCTCCCGGTGAAACATCGGAGGCAGTGGGCTTTACGAAAGACGGCTATGATGAAAATGGCGAGTATATTGGACAAATATCCGCGACAGAAGAAGAACTGGCCGATTCCTATGATATGACAATAGAATGCAACTATCACAGTGAGGATGAAAGTGTAGATGCATGGATGGAATATGATTACATAACAAAAAGCTATAGGGGGTTCGATTATTAAACGGACCCTAGGATGCAGTGGATGCATAAAGGAATCGTATAGGACAATCGAGAAACGAAAACACACCTGGACGGGTGTGTTTTTTATTGGAGGTGGTTTGAATGGAGAAAATGAAAGCGTTTCCCCATGCTGTCATTTACAATGGTACCTTTTATCCTGCAAATACTCCGATGAAAGCAGCAGAGGAGGGAAAGGAAGAAAGGCCCATGGAAGAAGCAGCAGAGGGAAAGCCGAAGAGACGGGGGGTGAAATAATGGGAATCTTTTGGGATAAGGTGACGGCTATGCGGCTGGGCGGAACAAGCATGAAAAAGGCAGCGCCGAAAGAAGCTGCCGCTCCTCCTGCAGCCGCCGCAAAGAGGCCGAAGTCCGTGACAGGCAAGAAAGCGTCCTTGGAAAAGGAAAATCCTGCTGCAGAGCCTACAAAACCCGTAGAAAAGGTGGTTGGTTTGCATGACAAAGGAACAGATAGCGCATCTGAGGCTGGGAATTTCTCCGATAGATGACCGAACCGCTTTAATCATAGAGAGCGGTTTGGAGTGGGTGCTTGCGAACACTACGCTTGTGTTTGATATGCATCGGGAGGAAGATTTAGAGGCCTTGCCGTCCTGCGTAAAATTGTTTCTTTCCAAGTTTTTTGATATTCAGATGCTGAGCACAGGTGTGTCCAGTGAATCGATTGAAGGGCTGAGTCAATCCTTTGACAGCAGTGATAAGTCCGCTTTGTTATGGCAATTTGCCCAGGAGCTGCTTGCGCCTTACCTAAAAAGCAGCGTTCGCTTTATTTCGGCGAAGAACCGGTGGAAATAATAAAATGGTTTTGATGAGAGGTGAGCTTCGTGGGGGTGCGCTACAAGACGAAGAAGGACAAATTTCCAGAGATGCTCCGCCAGATAGAGGTATTAAACGGGAAAAGCATTGAGGTGGGCTGCATCGAAGGAGAGCACAAATGGCTGGCAGCCATTCACGAGTATGGCTGCAATATAAAGGTTACGCCCAAAATGCGGGCCTTTTTGCACGCAAAAGGGCTGCATTTGCGAAAGGACACCACGGTGATACGAATCCCGGAGCGCAGCTTTCTCCGCAGCGGGCACGATAAGGAAATCGACGGCGTGATGGAGAAGGCGGGAAGGGCAGTCGGGCAGGTTTTAAGCGGTCAAATGAGTGAAGAACAGCTTTTCGACTTGATTGGGGAGATGCTGTCCACCAAAATCAAAGCATATGCCCGTGACCTATCGAAGCCATCCAATCATCCCTACACTGTTGAGCAAAAGGGCTCGTCTAATCCGCTGGTGGACACCGGAAACATGATTGAGGGAATCTCCTGGAGGGTCAAGTAATGCCGCAATACTTTCATTTTGAACGATTGATTCAAAAGTATCAGTCCCTGTTTGAGGCGTTGACGTTTACAGAGGGCTACTATAACGAAAGTGGAGATTTTATCAGCAATACGCCTATAAAGACAGAGCTACAGGGAGCAATTATCAATTTTGCTGAAAATCGAGTATACCGGTCGGAGGGGACGCTATCTGCACAGGATAAGCGTCTTTTTCTATTGGAGCCCTTAGAGGAAGCGTTGCGAACATCGCAAGTTGTTCATGACGGCAAGGTATACAGCATTACAGATTGTACAGAAAACGCGGTATTTACAGGAGTTTATATGTACACGCTCAAATATGTATCGGCGTTTAAGGAAGCATATCCGAAATATGATTCCACCAAAGACTTCAGAGAATTGGAGAAGCGTTTGGATGGCGTACTGACAGAGGAGGAAGAACCGGCTCCGGTGGTGGACCCGTTTGCCGATGTTGACCGTCTGGAAAAGCGCTTGGATGGAATACTATTGGATGGTGAGGCGATGGAATGATAAACTTTGAAGATACAAGAATGTGCTTGATAACGGGGCTTCGAAAATATCTGGACTGCATCATCGTCCGGACAAATCAAGATAAGGAACCCCCGCCTCTCCCTTATATGTCGTATTCCATCACCACTTTTATGGATGAAAACAGAGGAACATATGGAAGATGGGACGATGGGAAGCTGCGCAAGCCGTTTATACAGACTTACAGTTTTTCCGCCCATTCCACGGACTACATAGAGGCGGCGTCTATTGCAAACAAGGCCAGAACGTGGCTGGATACAGTTGGGACGGTTTACCTGAGTGACCATAATATTATTGTACAGTCTGTGGGGAGCGTTACAGACAGGAGCAGCCTACTGACAGTGGGGTACATGTACACGTATGGCTTTGACTGCTATCTATGGCTATATGATGAGGTGGAGGACCCAGTGGAAGACACCGGAACAATTGATGAGATAGATTTTGAAGCGATAAATGATGGATGAAGAATATGCGGGCAGATTGGATGGTGAGGGCTCATTGCTAAGCTAAAGCTGAAACGAAATATTGAACAGGCAATCTCTGATTTCGACGGCATAAAAACCGCCATTGAGGAGAGCGGTATTGCAGTACCGTATGATACTGATACGAAGGAATACGGCGACAAAATCAGGCAGGTATATGCAAAGGGCAAAACCGATGCAGGGGGCGTGTTCAATGCAAATACACATTATGACTTTCCATCTGTGGGAAGTGTGGAAGTGATATATAAAGCGCAGGAAGAAAAACTGATATATCAGTGGAATCCCACAAAACTTATCTATGAGGTTTTGGGAGAGACAAGCGAAATGGAGGATATAGAATTGATTAACGGAGGCAATGCACATGGCGACACTTAATACAAGAATTGTTCTCAGAAACGATTCCTCTGCGAATTGGCTCACGAACAGTGCGCAAGTATTGCTGAAAGGCGAAGTGGGGATTGAATTCCTTGAGGACGGTACCGTCAAGATGAAAATCGGCGACGGTACAAAAACATGGGAGCAGCTGGAATACTTCGCCGGCGATGCAGCGACAATTGAGCAAATCGACGCGGAAAAGGTCTATTTCAGCGAGGATTTGACAACAACGTCTGCCATTGGAAATATTACGCTCACAAACGGTCAGGCCACAATTGCGGCAAATGGCAAAAATCTAAAGGAAGTTTGGAATATGATTTTTGTGCAGGAGAAAAATCCCGTGATTACGCAGCCGTCTGTGAGCATTACTGTCAGTGCGGCAAAGGCTTATGAGGTAGGCACATCCGTTACGCCCTCGTATACGGCGACTCTGAATAAGGGGTCTTACGAATACGGTCCGGACACGGGCATTACAGCTACCTCCTGGAGCGTCAGCGATACTGCGTCGAATTCTTCTGTGAACGCCAGTGGAGATTTTCCTGCTGTCGTCGTTACGGACGAAACAAATTATAAAATTACAGCGACGGCAAATTATGGGGATGGCGCGATTCCTGTGACAAATGTAGGCGGCGACTATGCTGCAGGACAAATCAAAGCAGGGTCAAAGTCTGCAACCTCTAATGCAATCACGGGATACAGAAATTCCTTTTATGGAACGACTGCAGAAAAAGGGACGGTGGACAGTGACGCCATTCGTGCTTTGACAGGCAAATCTGGGAAAGCATTGGCCAGCGGTGCAAAGTTTAATGTAACCATTCCCGTGGGCGCCCTACGGGTTATTATCGCGTATCCTGCTACGCTGCGAGATGTTACGTCTATACAGGATGTAAATGGCATGAGTGCAGAAATTAAATCGGGATTTACAAAGTCCACCGTTTCTGTTGAGGGCGCGAATGGTGCGACTGCAATCGATTACAAGGTTTATACAATGGACTTTGCAAATGCAAACGACACCGCAAATACGTATGCGGTGACAATCTGATGGGGGTGTGACATATGGCGGAATTTGGAAAATTAAATTTTTCAGTAAGTTTTAATCCCACGTCAGCGTTCCCATTAGATGCCCGCTGCTACTTTGACAGTCTATCCAGTGCCACAAGTGCTGCTGCCACTGCAGAGGAAGCGGGCAGTTCTACCACTACATATTATTACGGTCAGAGGCTTGTCGTTGTGGAGAGCGGTGCGGCAACGCTTTATATTATCCAGCCGGACAAATCACTGAAGGCAGTGGGGTCTGTGCCTGTCGGGGATGGAAACTCCATCAC
This sequence comes from Clostridiales bacterium, assembly GCA_018370615.1. Taxonomy (GTDB): domain Bacteria; phylum Bacillota; class Clostridia; order Oscillospirales; family CAG-272; genus Avispirillum. The sequence continues at coordinate 1,330 of JAGZAC010000072.1, read as the reverse complement.
AGTAGAAGACGGACAGATTCAGATTGTCGGCTTTGACACGGCTGAAAGCGGGTCGCAGCCACGCAAAAAATCCGATGGTACAATCGAATGGATAAAGCCTGACACGACGACGGTAGAGGGGCTACAGGCGGCTGTAACTGGGCTGCAAAGCGACGTAGAAGATTTGCAAAGTGATAAGGCCGACAAAGCAGAGGTTTATACCAAGACAGAAATTGATGGTAAAATCAGCGGCGTATATCATTATAAAGGCAGTGTGGCTACATACAGCGCCCTACCGGAGGATGCTGCGTTGGGAGATGTTTACAACATTGAGAGCGCAGATGCAGCCCACGATATACAGGCGGGCGACAACGTAGCTTGGACGGGAACTGCATGGGATGTTTTAGGCGGCACGATTGACCTATCGGCGTATGCTACCACTGCGGCGCTGGATGGAAAGGTGGACAAGGTATCCGGCTCGCGCCTAATGACGGAGGCGGAGGGAACGAAGCTTGGCAATATTGAGGATGGGGCTCAGGTCAACGCCATTGAAGCAGTAGACACAAATCAGTTTGCTGTGGATGGAGACAAGAAGCTCACGCTTCTTGATATTGCGATGAGCAAGGTCACAGGGCTTTCCGCTGCTCTATCCGGCAAGGTGGACAGTGCAGAGGGCTCCCGGCTGATGACCAATGAAGAGGGAACAAAGCTTGCAGGTATAGAAAGCGGCGCGCAGGCAAACATCCTTGAGGTTGTAAAGCTTGCAGGCCAGGCTCTGGCAATTTCCGAAAAGGCGGTGAACATTCCTATTGCAGGGGAGAGTCTGGGAATTGTGAAGTCTGCGTCGGGTGAGAACAAGGTATCTATAGACGTGGCAGGAGAAATGAGCGTAGCAGCTGTAAATGTCAACACCCTTGTACAAACAGATGGCGAAGCATTTATTTTAGACGGCGGGTCTGCCGCTGACTGATAGGAGGAAAAATTATGGCGGAAAAAACACTGAATACAAGAATTTTACTGAAATACGACACTTATGAGAACTGGACGACGAACAATCCTGTTCTCAAAGCGGGTGAGGTCGCCATCGCAACGGTACCCACCAATCAGGGGGGTGTACAAAATGCGCCGTCCATCCTTTTGAAGGCTGGGGACGGCACCAGCGATTATAATACCCTAAAGTTTGTAAGTGGTCTTGCGGCGGATGTTTATGCTTGGGCGAAGGCATCTGAAAAGCCTACATATACTGCTTCGGAAATCAGCGGATTAAACGATTATATCGCGGGAGAGATTCAGGACACGGATACACAATACCGTGTTTTGAAGGTGAACGACTACACCTACAAGCTTCAGT
>JAGZAC010000071.1 GCA_018370615.1 Clostridiales bacterium | reverse complement strand
TAAAAGAGAACAATCCCTCAGTCTGCTAACGCAGACAGCTCCCTTTACACAAGGGAGCCTGCACAAACCCATGCTTCTCCACAAGGAAGTCTGCACAAACCTCAAGCCTCCCCTGTGCAAGGGGAGATGCCGTGGGGAACCACGACGGAGGGGTTGTGGAAAACATGACAATCCCTCAGTCTGCTAACGCAGACAGTTCCCTTTACACAAGGGAGCCTTAAAGATAAAAATTGTCTCGACATGCCCCCGGAGATGCTGCGCATCTCCTCATAAGGAAGCCTGCACAAATCCAAGCCTCCCCTGTGTAAGGGGAGGTGTCAGCATAGCTGATGGAGGGGTTGTTTACATATATATTCTATCTCTACATAGCTGAATGGAGATTTTTATGCATATTAAAAAAATCACACTGTGGCTTTGCATTCTTCTTATACTCCCCCTGGCATCTTCCTGTAGCCGGGAGCAGCCGGAGGAGGCTGTAACCACAAGGCAGGCCACAGACTGGCGCAACCAAATTGAATATGATGGCTCCTTTTATGTATCAGAAGACATCAAACTTTTGTATTCTCTGGACAAGGGCACCATCACCCTTTGGGATGACGGCGGAGACGGAGAAATGCTGCAGAGGCTTTCTTATGAAACCACCGCCGCAGATGCTATGGAAAATCTTATACGAGAAGATATCAACGGTGATGGATACGTGGATTTGCAGACAATATATGACGAGGCCGAAGGAGAAGCATGCTACAATTTGTGGCTGTGGAACGCTGCTGACGGCCAGTACCAAACCTGCAGCATGTACCGATTGCTAAAAAATCCGCAGCCGGATCCTACTGCGGGAAGTGTCAGCAGTCAGTATGTGACAGAAGCCTTTGGTACAGTGGTTTCCACATATCAGTTTACAGAGGGACTGGACCTGGAAGTGGTTTCTGAAACAATTTCCGATGCAGACAATATTGCCGCAGCGATCGCCCTTGCACTTACAGGAGACGGCACGGTAGTGCCTTCCCAGGGAGAGGCGACCATTGATGAAATTGCATGTGCCGCATATACGGTCGGCACGGGAGAGACAGGCAGCGGTGCATATATCGCATATATGCCAGACGGCTCCTGGTTTGTGGATATTGACTGTCTTGGCATATACCGCGCCGTAGAATGGAACGGAGAGACATATATACCGGGGCATTATATGGAAGAAGCGGCAGAGGCGGAGGATCTGGCGCTGGCATATGCATCGGACACTGACTATTCCAAAATCCATATCGCTGCAAAAACGGAAGGAAGGTTTGGAAGTAGCAGCGCTGTGCAGTATACGGTAGAGTCGGATGGTGCTGCTTTATGCACGCTGTGCAAAACAGGCCAGGGATGGTATATTTCCACAGACGGAGCAGCTTACTACGCCCTTGCAGGCGGCGAGATAGGTGAGCTCAGCGAAGAGACGTTTTCATAAAGAATAGGACAGGAGGACACAAATGTTTGTAAAAAAGATCAGCGAAACAGAAAAAGAAGCCGCAAGAAAAAAGATGCAGGAGGTATTCGGGGAGTGCCGCGAAGTGACGGATAAGCCGCTTCGGCCATTCCTGCTCAAATGGCTTTCCGCGTTCGCGCCGGATATGGAGTTTTACGACGCAAAAGCTTTTTGCTTGCCCCGGCGGATGTATCAGAACAACATATGGCATGCGTTCAGTTATCAGAAGACAGACTGTTATATGGGCGCATTAGCAAACGAGGCGTTTTCCGGAGGGTTCCCAGGGATGTGCTATGTTCTATTGAACCGGGAGCTGATGTTATTTCAGATTCCGGACGGAAGCATCCTTACGCCGGAAATGGTATCAGCCTTTGACAATATTGTCATAACGGACCGGGCATTTTCCTGTACGTACGTGTACACGGGAAAAGAAGATATGGGCCCTTATTTCAAAACGGCGGAAGGCGCCACCGATGCCTTTGTGGCTGCAGGAGAGGATGAACCAGAGCCGGAGGAGGAAGGGTTCTCTGTCCCGCCGGTAGACGAGGATGATGCATCACCGCTGATGTAGGTTATCCGAACAGCCCCTCCGTCATGGCTGTGCCATGCCACCTCCCTAGGGTTGCATAGCAACTCCTAGGGAGGCTTTTATTTTTAAATTATTTGAATGATTTTTAATAATGATATACAATCCAGTATACCTTGAAAATATATAGAATCTATATCTATTGAAGCAATTTGATTTTGTGTTTCTTCTAGCTGAAACAGAAGTTCACGATCTTTTTCTTCCAATTTCATCAACATTTCCTCCAATAAATCAAAGTATTCACGGGAAAGCATTCGGTAATTCCTATTGGTTTTTCTGCTCTCCATCAGTAAATCTTCAATGCGTCCAGAAAAAAACAACCGCAGCTTATCCTCAAAATTGTTCATAAAAATTTAACATCCTTTCCAATGAATTTCGTTTATTTACAAATAATATTTGTAAATATAAAAATATTATACGCTAATTATCAAATATTGTCAATAGCTATATTTGATAAATTCCAAATATTATTCGTTTTTTATTTGAATTAGTTTGATAAAAAACGTATAATACAAATGGAATGGAGGGATTTAAATGTCGGCTGCAAAGAAAATAAAAATCCTTTTGGTTGAACGAGACATGACGCTTACAGACTTATCTAAAAAATTGGGTAAAAGTTTATCGACAATGAGCGGAAAAATGAATCGCGACAATTTTACGGAAAAAGATTTAATGAAAATTGCAGAAGTTTTAAATTATAACTACGAAGCTGTGTTTACAGATAAGGATACAGGCAAACAAATTTAGAAAAACAAAGCCTCCCCACAAGGAGGTCTATACAAAACGCAAGCCTCCCCAGTGCGGGAGTTGCTGCGCAACTCCTAGGGAGGTGGCTCGCCTTAGGCGAGTCGGAGGGGTTGTGGTTGTAAAGGCAAACAATCCCTCACCCGCTTCGCGGGAGCTCCCTTTGCACAAGGGAGCCTTTTTTATATAGGTCTCCCCTCAAGGAGACCTATATAAACACAAGCCTCCCCTATGCAAGAGAACTTTTCTGTTTCTGCCTCCTGTGTGAGGGAACATTTCCGTTTATGCCTCCCCTGTGTAAGGGGAGGTGGCAGCGTAGCTGACGGAGGGGTTGTGAAAGCCTAAAAAAGCGCCGCAATGCGGCGCTTTTATCTTATTTTTTTGCAAATACAAATCTGCGTTGTAAAATATAGCTAAGGGGATACAACAAAATCTCCACAAGAAATTTCGCCGCTGCAAGAGGAACAGGAAGCGCCACGTTGAGCACCCACAGAAAGCCATAATTGAGAAGCAGCAGCCCTACAGCAACCAGGTAATACTTCAGGATGCTGGTTCTCGTCCCTTCAGCAAACACAAGCCTGCGGTTCATATGATAATTGCACAGAGAGCTTGCTACCCTGGCCGTCACTACACTTATCAGCAGCGACAGGTCTTCTCCCAATCCCCGGGTAAGCCATCGCACCAGAAGCAGCAGCAGATAGTCAATGCAAAAGGCTGCCAGAGAAGAGGAAACAAATTTGAAAATTACTCCATATATTTTTACAGAATCCCGAATGGGATGAAAGTGAGAACCGCTGTTATTGTTTTCATATACTGTTTTGATTGGGACCTCCCGGATGGGAATCCGTTTCTTCGCACAGTACAGCAGCACATTCATCTCATATTCATACCTCTGCCCATCAATGGCTAACATCTCTCCAAGCCGCTGTGTACCAAATGCACGCAGTCCTGTCTGGGTGTCATATACCTTTACCCCGGAAGAAAGATGAAACACAAATCTTGTCAGCGTATTGCCAAATTTGCTCTTTGCAGGAACGTCTCCCACAAATTCTCTGGAACCCAGGATCAACGCCTGTGGGTCTTCGTTTAAAGCAGTTCCCACCCGGATGATGTCTCCAATCAAATGCTGCCCGTCCGCATCGGCGGTGATGACGCCGGTATATTCTCCGCGCTGTGCAATGTATGCATATGCGGTCTTCAGCGCTGCTCCTTTGCCTCGATTCACGTCATGCTCCAGCACTACCGCATCCTTTGGCAATGCTGCAAAAACAGAAGCATATTCGCTGCCGCTGCCGTCGTTTACTATCAGGACGTCATATTTCGTCTGTTCCAAAATTTCATTTACCACCCGAAGGAGCCCCTCTCCCGGCTTATACGCCGGAATGACAACAATGATCATATGCTTGTCCCTATATTTATTCTAAATTCCACATTTTAGCAAAGCTATCCAACTATGCTATAAATGCATTATACACTATTGTGCCCTACCATGCAATAGTATATGGGGATTGTTTTTTACAACCCCTCAGTCGTTCTGACGAACGACAGCTCCCCTTACACAGGGGAGCCTTTAGTGTATTCCTTGTGGGAAGGTGCGCAGCATCTCCGGGGGCATGGCGGCTTTGCCGCCTGAGGGATTGTCATGTTTTCCACAACCCCTCCGACTCGCCTAAGGCGAGCCACCTCCCTAGGAGTTGCGCAGCAACTCCCGCACTGGGGAGGCTTGCGTTTTGTATAGACCTCCTTGCGGGGAGGCCCAAATAAAAAAAGTCCCCCTTGTGTAAAGGGGGATGTCAACAAAGTTGACAGGGGGATTGTTTCTTTTACAACCACACCAAACTTCTTTCGCTACTGCAGCCGCACTCTATTTTTCACTTGGAAGTTATGATCATTGGAACAAAGATAGATAATTCCTTCAATAAATCCAATCAACGCGGGAATCCCTGTCCAACAGAACAAAAGATAAATCACTCCCAGACTGGTCTGACCCAAATAAAACTTATGGATCCCAAGGCCGCCCAACAGGATGGCCAGCACTCCTGCCACAATTTTACTCTTGATCGGCCATGCCGGATTGATTCCCTCCGGAGTGCCAGGCTGCGGATTTTGATACATCGGCTGCGCAGGCGGCACCTGCTGCTGGTACGCAGTCTGCTGCGCTGCGGGGGCAATAGATTCTCCACAATATTTGCATTCCGTTGCATTCGGGTCCAGCGCGGCCCCGCACTGGGGACATTTGTTGCTTTTCATAAACCTCAATCCTTTATAAAAATTTTATTGCTTCTTTTCTCTGCCAGCACCGAAAATCCCGACGGGCAGCACAATCAGCAGATAAAGAAAACATACAATTAGGTGATACAAAACGTATCCGTTTACAGTCATACTGCTTCCAATGCTCAACATGAGATGAATAAACTGCGCTAAAGTATACAAGATTGTTGCACTGCAAAGCGCTGCATAAAAGCCAACGCCCATTTTACCGGAAAGCCATGTGCCAGCGGTAGAAATAAAGAGAATCGCAGCCATATTCAGCAGAACAAACACCAAGGCAGGTACAAACAGATGACTGTCCTGCAGGTCACAAACCGCCAAAAGCCAGAACAGAACAACCCCCGTCAACAGCAGAGAGAGAATTAAGGCAACAGCCGAGCCTCCGGAAAATCTCTTTTTATGCATTCTCGTCCACCTGCTTTCCGCATTCACCGCAGAATTTTGTGCCAGGAGCCAGCTTTGCGCCGCAGCCAGGACATGTCTTCTCTGCCGGCTCTACCGTAGCGCCGCACTGGCCGCAAAACTTCGCCTCAGGGGAAAGCTTCGCGCCGCACTTTGCACATACCTTACCGGAAATATCCTTGCCGCAGGAAGGGCAAAATTTAGATTCTGCCGGCGCCTGGGCACCGCAGAAGGGACACGCTACAGTGTCTTCCTTTTCTGTAAACTTCTGGCCACAGCTGCTGCAAAAGGCAGCGTCCGGTTTGTTTTGCGCATGGCAATTGGGGCAGTATTTGCCGCCGCCTGCCTGCAGGTCGCTTTGCGCCTGTTTGGCAATTGTCCCCGCAGCGCCCAATCCGATTCCACCGGCTACAAAAGCGCCGGCGATTCCGCTTTGGTTGTTTGCCGCTCCTTCATATACATCAAAGGAACGCATAGTCGCGTATCGATTGTCGCCCATAATTTCAAATTCGGCCCTGTTTTCCAAAATCTTATTGATCTGATCAAAGTCCTCTTCCGGAAAGTTGATAGACTTAATAAAGAAATTGGTAAGCGTCAGTCCGAATTCAGCAAAATCTTCTTCCAGCTGCGCCTCTACAGTTTCAGAAATTTCCTCCAGCTTTGGAGTGATTTCCAACGCAGAAATTTTATGATTGATAATCACATCCGCAATGATGGATTTGACCTTCGTCACCAGAATTCCTTTAAAGTAGTCGGTAACCTTGGAAAATTTCACAATATCCGCAGGGTTCATAGCGCCGATCAGCTCCCGCATAAACAGTGTATGGTCGCTGATTTTCATACCAAACTGACCGAAGGCGCGTACCCGCAGCCGGGTAAAATACTTTGGATCGATAATTTGAATGGGGTCAGAGGTTCCCCACATCATATCCAGCTTGGTTACGGTATTGATGTAATATACTTCTGCAGTAAATGGTGTTTTCCCGCCGAAGGGCAGATTGATCAGCCCCTGCAAAATCGGTAAATTTGCTGTGGAAAGGGTGTATGTACCAGGAGTAAAAGCATCACAGATCTGGCCGTTCTTGACAAAGAGCGCTACCTGCCCCTCTCCCACAATCAGCTGGGTACCCCAGGAGAGGTCCTCGCTGGGATGCTTGTAAATCAACCAATCCCGGGAAGCAAGGCCGTCAAACTTCACACGATCAATGATTGCCATAAATTCACATCCTTTTTCATTTGTGTTCATATTTATAATAACAGAAAACGCGTGTTCTGTCAAGAAATGACGAAATATATTTTACTATAATTTTATGGGTAAATATGGGAAATATTTTGTCCCTGTGCGTATGAGACAATCCCCCAGCCGGCTTTGCCGCCATGCCCCCGGAGATGCTGCGCATCTCCCCACAAGGGGGCCTACGAAGCCTTAAGCCTCCCCTGTGGTGCAGCTCCCCACAAGGGAGCCTACGAAACCTTAAGCCTCCCCTGTGTAAGGGGAGGTGGCGGCTCTGCCGCCGGAGGGGTTGTATATAGGAGGACAATCCCCCTGTTTTTGCATATGCAAAAACATCCCCCTTTACACAAGGGGGACTTTTTTAAATTAGGCCTTTCCACAAGGGAGCCTGCATAAAACGCAAGCCTCCCCTGTGCAAGGGGAGGTGTCAGCGTAGCTGACGGAGGGGTTGTTATAGACATCCCTCCGATTCCTATTTCCTCTTTTTCTTCTGATAACACTCCTCTTCACTAAAAATACAGCCACAGTATTTCTGCATGTACAATCCAAGATCTCTGGCAGCCTGCTGTCCCTCGCGAAAGTATGGCCGAAAATCCCGGTACACAAATGCTACACCGTATTCCTCGCCTGCTCGCTGTGCGATCCTTTGAATTTCATCGTGCTTTTGATATGGACTGATCAGCAGCGTGGTGGAAAATCCATCATATCCATGCTTGACAGATATAAAAATGCAGGAGCAAAAAAACCGTATCTTATATTTTCTCTTACAGACGAGACATATTCGCTTTTATGTTCTGACAGCGGAGAAGACGGCACTGACGGATACTTCTTTCTTTCGCTGTTAAATCAGATATACTGGATCGCCGGAAGCGTCGCAGGCTCGCTGCTCGGAGGTAT
>JAGZAC010000070.1 GCA_018370615.1 Clostridiales bacterium | reverse complement strand
CGGTCTACCAGATCATAGGGAGACTCCAGCTGGAGTTCTTCCAGCAGCGTTTTGTTGAAAAACACGGCACTGAGAACGTCGGGGGTCAGGGAAGCATATCCTGTGAGTGCGTAGATCATATCTCCCCCGGTACCGGCGGAGGTGCCTGTGGCGTTAAAATATTCCGCTTCATAATTCAGCCCAGGAAGAGACTGCAGATTCATGAGAACACCGGCTGCTCCGTATACACTAATATAGGATTGAGGGATTTCGATGAGATCTGCATAGAATGCACCGGACCGAACGGCGGCCTGTATTTCATCCAGCATCGTTTCCGGGTCTGCCTGCGTAACTGTAATGGAAACATCCAGCAGCTCTTCCACGTAGTTGTTGCGCCGAAGCAATTCTTCAGATATGGTAGTTCCTACAGTTTCATCCGGAACGATGGAATTGCTTTTTGTGCTTGCAATGCTTACCGATGCACCGCCGTATTTTTCTCTGGACAGATCTTTTACAAATTGGTTCAGCTGTGCGCTGTAATTGTTTTCAACGACCTCAAAATCGCTGCTGGGCTCCAAAGTTTCCGTATCGGTGCTTCCTGTGGAAGGCTCGCCGCCTGGATTATTCAATAGGAGCACGCCGCATCCCGACAAAAGAAGCGTAGTGCAGCAAAGGAGGACGGCAGCTGCGCAGATGTATATTTTTTTTCTACCCATCATAGTTTGTTCTCCATTTAATTTTATACAGGAATGCTAAGATGTGAATAAAACTTTTTCGTTTGACTCATAATTTACAGGATTACAACATATATATTACTACAACGCGTCCGTAAAATCAATTGCAAAGTGTGAATTTTATGAAACAGTCTATGACCGCATTTTCAGCTGCCCCGAAGGAGATGGGGGCAAATGGAAACCGTCTGCGGACGCCGCGTGGGAAGAAGTCGAAAATGAAATATGAGAAATAGACGGGTCGATATCGGCATCTTCTGCAAATTAATGAAAGGTATGGTCAGTTTATGTTAAAAAATCAAATACGAAGTGGTTTTGTGCGATGTATGGCAGTACTTGCAGCGGTAGTATTGACTGCTGTCTCCGGCATTACGGTACTGGCAGAGGACATCCGGGAAGAGGATATCAACTGCAGCAGCGCCTTTGATTTACAGCTTGAAATGGGACAAGCTGTTCCACAAAACTTGGAAACAGAAAAGCAGGTGTGTATCTATGTAGACGGCAGTCTGTATCCCGGCGCAGCTTTTTTGGAAAATTCCACCACATATGTGGGCATTCGAGAGTTTTCTCTCTATATGGGCGCACAGTCTGTCAATTGGGATGCAGAAGCACGGGCGGCCGTAATCATTGCGGACAACCTCACAATTACAGCCCAAAGCGGCGGCAAATATCTGACGGCAAACGACAGATACCTGTGGGTGCGCGACGGCATTTTGAACCGAAATGGGACCATTTATATTCCCATTCGTGTGATTGCAAAAGCTTTTGACTGCAGTGTCGAATGGAACGGTGAAGAGCTGGCTGCATATCTTACCACTGGCAGCGGAGCCATTGCCAGCGGGGAGGAGTATTATGCAGATGAAGACCTTCTGTGGCTTTCCCGTATCATTCATTCGGAGGCCGGATTGGAACCTTTGGAAGGGAAAATTGCTGTTGGCACTGTTGTACTCAATCGAGTGAACAGTGACCAGTTTCCAAATACCATTTACGATGTGATTTTTGATATGTCTGCCGGTGTGCAGTTTTCGCCGGCGGCGTCAGGGACCATTTACTGTACCCCTAATGAGGAAAGCATCCTTGCAGCAAAGCTCTGTTTGGACGGAGCAAGCGTATCCGACAATGTGTTTTTCTTTGTAAATGAGGCAATTGCAGAAAACACATGGGTGTCTGATAACAGACCTTACGTGATGACCATTGGAAACCATACGTTTTTTGCATAGAAGTGTCCACACTTTGCAAGGGAAAAGCACCGCGATCGCGGTGCTTTTGATTTTATAAAAACAACCCCTCCGCCGCAACTATGTTGCGGCACCTCCCCTTACACAGGGGAGGCTTGAAAACGAAAAAGTCCCCCTTGTGCAAAGGGGGATGGCTTCACGCAGTGAAGACAGGGGGATTGTACTGTATCAACAACCCTTCCGACTCGCCTACGGCGAGCCACCTCCCCTTACACAGGGGAGGCTTGAGTTTGTGCAGGCTCCCTTGTGTAAAGGGAGCTGGCTTCGCGTATGCGAAGACTGAGGGATTGTATTAAATAAATCCTACCGTTTGCGCAAAAAAACAACAGCTAGGGCTCCCAATGAAAATTAAAGGCCAGGCCGCAGGGCCTGGCATATTATTTCTCTTTGTGCTTTGCAAGGTATTCTATAATCATATCTGCACATGCTTCATATGAGAGAGTGGCCGTATTGAGGCATAGATCGTAGTTCTGTGCATAACTCCAGTCCTGCCCAGTATAATAACGGTAATACTCCGCGCGTTCATGGTTGTGCTTTTCTACCAGAGAACGAGCCTCCCGCTTGGAGATACCTACCCGCTCTGCTTCATGGGCAATGCAGCTTTTCTCATCCGAGGTAATAAATACCCGGATCACATTGGGATGATCCCGCAGAACATAATCTGCACAGCGCCCAATAATTATGCAGGAGGTTGTATCTGCCAGGCTGCGTATAATTTCCGCCTGCCGTTGAAACAGCGCCCGATTGGTAGTGGGCTCGCTTCCCTCGGGAGGAAGCGTGTCTCCGGCATAGATATTCTGAGACGCATGAAACAGTGGAGCAGGCTTTTCGACATTTGCCGTGCTACTTTCTTTCCCCACAGTATCGGACAGCAGATGCCGGTCGTACAAAGGAATTTGCAGCTTTTGTGCCAGAAGCCGAGCCACTGTAGAGCCGCCGCTTCCACACAGACGGCTGATGGTGATCACATAGTTTTTCATACAGACATCCCTCCGCAATATGAAAAATAATGACGGCAATGGTTTCTTATGCTCATCTTATCATATTTCTTTTCTTCTTGCAAGGAAAATCTGCAAAAAGCCTCCTTGTCACTGCATAAAATTCAAAAAAATATAAAAACCCCTGCCGAGGCTCCCGGCAGAGGTTTGTTCTGGGGTGAGTGATGGGAGTCGAACCCACGACCTTCAGGGCCACAACCTGACGCTCTAACCAACTGAGCTACACCCACCATGGTACAGCAAACATTAAGATAAATTGTGTTTGGCGTGCCTTGGGGGATTCGAACCCTCGACCTACTGCTTAGAAGGCAGTTGCTCTATCCAGCTGAGCTAAAGGCACATAAACGTACTGAAGCTGGGCGATGGCTTCGGGTTTGGCCGATTGGAGCGGGTGATGGGAATCGAACCCACGTAGCCAGCTTGGAAGGCTGGAACTCTACCATTGAGTTACACCCGCACAGACTGCAACAACTGTCAGCCCTACTATATTAGCATTTTAGAAGATATTTGTCAAGTCTTTTTTGAAATATTTCATACACACTTTCCCTTTTTCTGGGGTATCTGACTAAGAAGGAAACACATGGCAATACTAAAGGCAGATACATAACGGTAGGGGAGTTATATTATGAAAAAATTGCTGCGGGGAATTCTGCGTACTGTATGCGGTGGGGACGATGTAATCATTAGCGGATACTACGGGTATGGCAGTCTGGGAGATGAGGCAGTGCTGGACAGAATTGTCACCTCTCTTTTGGAGAAAATTCCGGAATGTAAAATCGGTGTTTTGTCTGCGGGGCACGATTCCCGCGAGGCGGCCCTTCGTATTCACAGAATTGGGAGAAAGAATCCGCTTGCTGTTTTATGGGCATTGCTGCGGTGCCGAATGCTTATCAGCGGCGGCGGAAGCCTTCTTCAGGATACGACCAGCCGGCGGAGTCTTTGGTATTATACAACCATTATTCGTGTGGCTCGGTTTCTAGGTGTGCAAGTGTTTTTGTATGCAAACGGTATCGGGCCTCTGACAGACTGCAGGCGTTCTCAGGCCGCCCTGCGCTGTGCAAACGTGATTTCCGTTCGAGATCCGGATTCTCTGTACGCTGTTCTTGCGATGGGAATCGATGCGGAAAAGGTTTTTCTCAGCGCGGACCCAGTTTTTTTGCTTTATCCTGAGATTGCCACAGTGCCGCCCGCTCTGGAGGAAAAGTATTTTGTTGTATCGCTGCGTACCTGCTGTCATGGACAAATTGAGGAGGAAATAGTAGCAAATGCCTGCAAAAGACTGCAGGATAGCGGGCTGCGAGCAGTATTCGTCTCCATGCAGGACACCTATGACAGCGCACTGTGCAGGCGGGTCTGCAGCGGGTGTGGCGGTGTTATGGCGGACCGTATGTCTCCCATCGCTCTTGCCGCACTTTTGTCCGGCGCTCAGTTTGTCATCAGTATGCGTTTGCACTGCATATTACTGGCGGCGCTCAGCGGCACCCCTGCTGTGGCGCTTTCCTATGACTGCAAAATAGACAGTGCCATGGAGTATTTAGAGCAGACGACTACATTGGATGCCTTTTTCTTCACAGAAGAAATGCTGCTGGATGCTTGCCGCACAGTATCCGCCAGAGGGGAAGAGGCCCGTGCACGCCTGCGCAGACGGTCTGAGGAGTTATTTCATATCGCCCAAAGGGATGCCAATATAGCGGCGGGCCTTTTGACGGCCAGTGAGCCGGTAGGGCGTGAGAACAGCAAGGATGCTCCTGTAAGTGTAAAACTGTAAAACTGCCTATTGCAATACCTGCTGCAGTATGCTATGATGTTCCAAATAAATCAAATCATCTGAGGATATTGAAATGCAGTATTGTATTGTTGACAGTTGTGAATGGACGTATCCGGACGTGCACACCTATGAAACACAAATGCCGTTTGTCCGGCAGCGCGCTCTGCGTGGCAGCTGGGCTACCTTTCAGATTCACATATGGGAGGCTTCTTCCTCCGTATATGTGGACACAGGTGCATTTACAGCGGAGATTTATGAGCAGATTCCCATTCCGGTAGAGGACAACCCGAACTTTGAAAAGGAAATCCTGCCCTCTGCCCATCTGAAACGGGCCCCCTTTCTCGTAAACGACTGCCTGTGTCCGTGGCGGGGACAGGCGCAGCCTCGCACGGGCTCTGTAGGTATTTATGTGGCGGTGCCTGTGCCGGAAGATGCGGCTGGTACATTTTCCGGAGAAATACGAGTGTCCTGTGGAGAGGAGACAGCGTATATATCCGTGACCGTCGATGTATGCAGCGCTCCCTTGCCTGGAGAAACCCTGCAGATTGTTATGGGGTACAGTCCGTATAATGCGTCGAAGTGGCATGGCCTTCTGCAAAAGCCGGATCAGGCGGAGGAAATGGATACCCGTTATCTGAGGCTGCTGCGCCGTCAGCATCAAACCCGGCTGTATGTAGACCCTCCGGAGATCACCGATGTGGGACCGAACCAATATGGATTCGATTTTACCACCTTCAACCGGCGGGTGCGCAAGGGCCTTTCCTTTGGATTTACCGGGTTTCACATCAGTGGCGTGGGATTTCGGAAGGCGTGGGACAGTCCCGTTATCCAAATCCGCGGTATGGATGCGCTCTCCTATGAGGCGTATGTATACCTTTACCAGTATTTGAACGCCCTGCGGGAAAATCTGCGGGAAAATGGCTGGCTGAAGCGGGATATGTTTTTTATCGGCATTGCCGATGAGCCGAATGAAATCAACGCCCTGACTTACAGAGCGGTTTGCGGCATGGTACGCCGGATTTTCCCGGAAATAAAAATTTTTGATGCTTGTTCCGGTGCGCCGATATACGGAGCTTTGGATGTATGGGTGCCGCGCAGCGACGAATATGAAAAAAACCAGGCGATATTTGACGCATATAAAGAGATGGGCGACGAGGTGTGGCAGTACGTGTGTCTGTATCCTCGGGATGACGGATATATCAATCGATTTATGGACATTCCCTTGCTGGCTACCCGGTATCTGTACTGGGGAAATTACAGATACGGTCTTACGGGGTATCTGCACTGGGCGGTGAACGTATATGAAAACGATGTGAACCCTTTTACTGCCAGCTGCCCCCGTCATGTGAATGCGGGAAGTGCCAGCATATTGCCTGCGGGAGACGACAAGCTGATTTACCCAGGAGAGGGAGAGCCGTGGATGTCTATGCGGTTGGAGGCCCATCGGGAATCGGCAGAGGAATATGAAATGCTTTGCGCCATTGCCGCAAAGGATAAGAAGCAGGCTGACAGACTTTGTTCCAGAGGACTGCGCAGCTTTCACGATGTTACATATGACGGGTGCGCCTTCCGCGAGCTGCGGGAGGAGCTTGTCCAGACATATGAGAGCTTGTATAAGGAATAAAACAACCCCTCCGCCGCGGTACACCGCGGCACCTCCCCTTGCACAGGGGAGGCTGAAAGAAAAAGGCCCCCTTGTGTAAAGGGGGCACCGGTGGGGGGTTGTTTTTTATGTTATCCCATAATCATATCCAGTATCTGTTCTTTGGACCGTGCGCCTACAGCTTTCGCTGTAAGCTCTCCATCCTTAAAAACCAGCAGGGTAGGAATGCTCATAATCTGAAAATCCCGTGCGATTTCCGGTTCTTCGTCTACATCTACTTTGCAGATTTTCACTTCAGGATGTTCGTCAGCGATTTCTTCCACAATAGGTGCCACCATCATACACGGTCCGCACCAGGTTGCAAAAAAATCAACCAGAACAGGCTTTTCGCTGGTCAGCACTTCACTTTCAAAGGTTTCTTTTGTTAAATGTAATACAGACATATGTTTTCTCCCTTCTTGCCGTTGCTGCGGCTTTATTTTATGCTGTCGGGTTATCCGGCAGCTTTTTTTACAAAGTTATAGATTGTTAGATGTATTATTCGGGGCAGTTTCCTCGTCCTCGTTTGATTTATAATACAGCATACAGTGGCAGTATCCGGAAAAATTAGGATCCTTGATCTGTTCCCGAAATTCTTTGCAAATACATTTGGTTTCGTCTGTGCGCTCTGTTCGGCAGGGACAATACCCGCCGTTTTTTTTCAATCCTTCTTTGATTATACGGACAACTTCTTTATTTTCATTGTATCGCACGCTCATACGAAAATCCCCCGCCTTTCCTTAAACTTTTATGAATATATTATAATCCTTTTTTTTGTATCTAGTATATCAAGGATATGTAAATTTTATCTGTGACCAAATCACATATGCTGCGACGGCTCTTTGAACATATTATTTGAAAAATAAAAAAGTGCCTCTTTATGGGGGAGAAATATACTTCCTTTCCTGGTATTATGGGCATGTAATGTTTCAAAAATTTGCATATTTCCAACATAAATCGTCAAAAATTGCATTTTTGCAACAAATTTATTGATTTTTTGCCCAAAACTTATTGACAAATTTATGCTAAAATAGTAAAATTTAATAAAGAAGGTAAAAATTACCAGAAAGGAAGTAAAAAAGATGAATTGTTCGGAAGAATTGAAACGAAGGATTGCAGAACAAAATACTACCCTAGAGGCTGTTGCGCATACGCTTGGCGTAAACAGAAGTACATTGTATCGAAAATTGCGTGGCGGCGGAAAGAAGCTAACAATTTCAGATGTCTCCAAAATATCTCAGATATTGAAT
>JAGZAC010000069.1 GCA_018370615.1 Clostridiales bacterium | reverse complement strand
GGCGACATCGTGAAAAAAGGCGATGTTCTTGCAGACGGTCCCGCCACTTCCGGCGGCGAAATTGCACTGGGAAAAAATGCACTGATCGGATTTATGACCTGGGAAGGCTATAACTACGAGGATGCCGTCCTGCTCAATGAGCGTTTGGTACGGGACGACGTTTACACTTCCATCCATATTGAAGAATACTCCCACGAAGCAAGGGATACAAAACTTGGGCCGGAAGAAATTACCCGGGAGATTCCCAACGTGGGCGAGGATGCCCTGAAGGATCTGGACGCAGAGGGCATCATCAAAGTAGGAACAGAAGTTCGTGCCGGCGACATTCTGGTAGGAAAAGTAACCCCCAAGGGGGAGACAGAGCTTACCGCAGAAGAGCGCCTGCTCCGCGCAATCTTTGGAGAGAAAAGCCGAGAAGTTCGTGACACCTCTATGCGTGTACCCCATGGAGAGAGCGGTATTATCATCGATGTAAAGGTGTTCTCCAGAGAAAACGGAGACGAGCTTGCTCCCGGCGTCAACAAAGTCATCCGCGTATATATAGCACAGAAGAGAAAAATTTCCGTCGGAGACAAGATGGCAGGCCGCCACGGAAACAAGGGTGTCGTATCTCGGATTCTTCCGCCGGAGGACATGCCGTTCCTGGCAGACGGTACCCCCCTGGACATCGTGCTCAATCCTCTGGGCGTACCTTCCCGTATGAACATCGGGCAGGTACTGGAAGTACACCTTGGACTTGCAGCCAAACGTCTCGGCTGGAAGATTATGACCCCTGTATTTGACGGGGCTAAGGAGCAGGATATCACCGAGTGCATGCGCATGGCAAACATGCAACGGAAAGTTATGCCCGGTGAAAACGTCGACGGCAAATACCTTCTGGAAGAAGTTGTTGCATCTGATGGCACCAAAACCTATGAAAAAATTCCTGATGACCATAAAAACCGCCAGGCATATATCGATGCCCTTCGTGCTGAAGACCGCCTGTACGTAGTAGATGGAAAAACCATTCTGTATGACGGCCGCACAGGCGAAGCGTTCGACAACCCTGTAACTGTCGGCATTATGTATTATCTGAAGCTGCATCACCTGGTAGACGACAAGATTCATGCCCGTTCCACAGGCCCCTATTCTCTGATTACACAGCAGCCTCTTGGCGGTAAAGCCCAATTCGGCGGCCAGCGTTTCGGGGAAATGGAAGTTTGGGCACTGGAGGCATACGGTGCTGCCTATACGCTGCAGGAAATTCTGACGGTAAAGAGCGACGACGTCGTCGGTCGTGTAAAAACCTACGAGGCCATCGTCAAGGGACAGAATATTCCTACTCCCGGTGTTCCCGAATCTTTCAAGGTACTGGTAAAGGAACTCCAGGCCCTTGCATTGGACGTTCGGGTACTGGATGAAAACGGCAACGAAATTGAGCTGGCAAAGCTTGGCGAGGAAGAGCCGGAATATCACAGCCGCCCATCCCGCGACAGAGTGACAGCGGAAGACGTAGGAGAAACTGTAGCGCCTGAAAACGTATACGAGACCTTCTCCAGTGAAGATTTCGGCGGGCAGACCGACGCGGAAGGCATCTTCTATGCAGAAGACGCTGATGACAGTGACGACCAGTTTTAATGCGCAGCAGACTGATAAATGAATTTAAATAAAGAAGGTATTTTGCCGATGGAACACAATACATTTGATTCTATAAAAATCGGACTGGCCTCTCCTGAAATGATACGGTCCTGGTCATACGGAGAAGTAAAAAAGCCGGAGACTATCAATTACCGTACTCTGAAAGCAGAGCGCGACGGTCTGTTCTGCGAACGTATTTTCGGCCCCACAAAGGACTGGGAGTGCCTTTGCGGCAAATACAAACGGATCCGTCACAAGAACAAGATCTGTGAAAAATGCGGCGTAGAGGTCACTCAAAAGAAGGTACGCCGGGAACGTATGGGCCATATTGAACTGGCCGCTCCCGTATCTCACATTTGGTATTTCCGCGCCATTCCCTCCCGGATGGGGCTGCTGCTGGATATTTCCCCGCGGCATTTGGAAAAGGTTCTATACTTTGCTTCCTATATTGTAATCGATCCCGGCACCACTCCCCTGAGTCAGAACCAGCTTCTGAGTGAAAAGGAATACCGGGAATACTACACCGCTTATGAAAACGACTTCACCGTAGGTATGGGTGCGGAAGCGGTACGAGAACTGCTCCGGCGGATCGATATCGAAAAGCTTTCCCAAAGTCTGAAGGAAGAACTGGCAAAATCCAGCGGGCAAAAAAAGGTGCGTATTATCAAACGCCTGGAGGTTGTAGAAGCCTTCCGCAAATCCGGCAACAAGCCGGAGTGGATGATTTTGGATGTGATTCCCGTTATCCCTCCGGAAATCCGTCCCATGGTGCAGTTGGACGGTGGTCGTTTTGCATCCTCCGATTTGAACGATCTGTACCGCAGAGTCATCAACCGCAACAACCGCCTGAAACGACTCATGGACTATCGTGCCCCGGATATCATCGTACGCAACGAAAAGCGTATGCTGCAGGAGGCTGTGGACGCTCTGATCGACAATGGCCGCAGAGGCAAACCGGTGACCGGCCCCAACAACCGTCCGCTGAAATCCTTGTCGGAAATGCTCCGAGGAAAACAGGGACGATTCCGTCAAAACCTCCTTGGAAAGCGCGTAGACTATTCCGGCCGTTCCGTTATCGTGGTAGGTCCGTCCCTGAAAATTTATCAGTGCGGCCTGCCCAAGGAAATGGCTCTTGAACTGTTTAAGCCCTTTGTTATGAAGCGCCTGCACGAAACGCAAAAAGCTGCAAACATCAAGGACGCCAAGAAGAAAGTGGAAAGAGCAAGTCCAGAAGTATGGGATGCACTGGAAAACGTAATCAAAGACCATCCTGTGCTTCTCAACCGTGCCCCTACCCTGCACCGTTTGTCCATCCAGGCATTTGAGCCGGTGCTGGTGGAAGGACGCGCCATCAAGCTCCATCCTCTGGTATGTAAGGCCTTTAACGCAGACTTTGACGGCGACCAAATGCCGATTCACGTACCCCTGTCTGCAGAAGCGCAGGCGGAAGCGCGATTCCTCATGCTTTCTGCAAACAACCTTTTGAAGCCTGTAGACGGGCGCGCCATTGCGGTTCCTTCTCAGGACATGGTGCTGGGGTCCTTCTACCTGACCATTGACCGGGCTGGCGAAAAGGGCGAAGGTAAAATATTCCGCGATTTCAATGAGGCTATGATGGCCTATGAAAACGGCGAGCTTGGCCTGCATGCACCCATCAAAGTACGGGTAACTAAGGAAAAAGACGGCCAAATGCTTTCCAAGGTCATCGACGCGACCCTCGGCCTCCTTATCTTTAACAAACCGATTCCCCAGGATTTGGGATATGTAGACAGAAGCGACCCGGAAAAATACTTTGATTTGGAAATCACTTTTGTCTGCGGTTCCAAGCAGCTTGGCCAGATCATCGACCGCTGTATCAAATATCACGGTTTCCCCACAACTGCCAGGGTGCTGGATGAAATCAAGGATATGGGCTATAAATACTCCACCAAAGCCGCTATCTCCATTTCTGTTGCAGATATGGCGATTCCGCCGGAGAAGTATGCCCTGGTTGCCGAAGCAGAAAAGAAAGTCGACCAAATTCAAAAGGAATTTATGCGCGGTAAGCTGTCCGAAACGGAACGGTATCAAAGTGTCATCGCTACATGGACGCAAACCACGGACGACGTAGTGGCCGCTCTCCAGAGCAACTTTGACAGATACAATCCAATCAAAATGATGAGCGACTCCGGTGCCCGTGGTAACATCACCCAGATGCGCCAGCTGGCAGGTATGCGCGGACTGATGTTCGCAACCTCCGGTAAAACCATGGAGCTTCCCATCAAATCCAATTTCCGTGAAGGTCTGAATATTCTGGAATACTTTGTAGCGGCCCGCGGCGCGCGTAAATCCCTGTCTGATACCGCACTGAAAACTGCCGACTCTGGATATTTGACCCGCCGTCTGGTAGATGTATCCCAGGATGTAATTATCCGAGAAGAAGACTGCGGCGCACGCCACGGTATTGTCGTCTCTGACATCAAAGACGGCAACGAGACCATTGAAAAGCTCAGCGACCGTATCTTCGGACGGTATGTAATCGGCGATGTTGTCCATCCGGAAACGGGCGAGGTGCTGGTAAAAGACAACACTATGGTCACAGAAGCCCAGGCAAAGGCCGTAGAGGAAGCCGGCATCAAGAGCGTGGAAATTCGGACTGTACTCCAGTGCGGCGCACGCCATGGCGTATGCTCTCACTGCTACGGCGCCGACCTTGCAAATTCCACACCTGTCAATATCGGCGAAGCAGTAGGTATCATCGCAGCACAGTCTATCGGTGAACCCGGTACACAGCTTACCATGCGTACCTTCCACACCGGCGGCGTTGCGGGAAGCGACATCACACAGGGTCTGCCCCGTGTGGAGGAGCTCTTCGAAGCTAGAAAGCCCAAGAAGACCTCCTTCGTGGCGGAATTTTCCGGTACCGTTTCCATTCGCGATGTAAAGAAAACCCACAATATTATTATCCACAATCCGGAAACTGGCGAAGAGAAAGAATATCCCGTTCCCTATGGCACATCTATTATCGTAGATGAAGGAGACACCGTTGCAGCCGGTCAAGAGCTGACTGCCGGATATAAAAACCCCGCCGATATTCTGCGCATCAACGGCATCGACGCTGTTTATGATTATATCATCCTCGAAGTGCAGAAGGTGTACAGCAGTCAGAGCATCGGTATTAACGACAAGCATATCGAAGTTATCGCACGGCAAATGACCCGCAAAGTGCGGATTGTCGACCCGGGCAGTACTGATATGCTGCCGGGCATCAATGTGGAGAAAAACGAATTTTTGGATGCCAACCGGGAAATCCAAGCCCGCATTGACGCAGGCGAGCGAGATTTGCAGCTCGCCACTGCAGAGCCTGTCCTTTTGGGAATCACGAAGGCGTCCCTGCAAACGGAGTCCTTCCTGTCTGCCGCCTCCTTCCAGGAAACTACCAAGGTTTTGACAGAGGCTGCAATCAAAGGAAAAGTGGACCATTTGATGGGCCTGAAAGAAAATGTCCTCATCGGCAAACTGATTCCTGCAGGTACCGGTATGCCCTGTTACCGCAATGTAGAAGTTAAGAAAATCAATACCGCCGCGGATGAAGAGTTCTACCGAAACTTTGCCGCCCTCTCTATGGAGGATGCACGGGATGAAGACGACGATGACGACTTTATGCTGGACGAGGACGCAGATGTCTACGCAGACGACGATATGATGGAAGACAGTGACAGCGAGGACAGCGACCCAGATAAAGAGGACCTGGACGATGATATGGATATGGACGTAGACGACCTCTACGATGACGATTTTGACGATGATATGCCGGAGGATGATACGACCTTATAAAAATATCGTCATTATGTATCCGTCCATTTTGAATGACAAAGGCCCAGGGAGCAGAAAAAATTCTGCTCCCTGGGTTCCTTATTTGGAGGTGGTTCATTGGATAAATTTTTCTTAATGAATCAACAATCCCTCCGTCACGGCTCCGCCGTGCCACCTCCCTTTACACAAGGGAGGCTTACTGAAGTGTGGCTCTCCCACCCTTTATCCCACCTGTCAATCACAGGATGGAGCAGCGCAGCATTCAATTTTGTATAGTCATAGCCTACAATGAACGCAATCAGCTTGCAGGCGGCGGCATATTCCGCCTCCCTTCCATAAATTCCGTATTCTCCCGCCTTTATAAAAACGTCTATGTAATTTTTCATGCATGCATCTATATTCTGCCCACGCATCGTCAAGTCCTCCATTACCTGAAATAAAAAAGTCAAGCTGCCGGTTTGACAGCTTGACTTTGGGGGTAAGACGCAAAAGCGTCCCAGCGGTATCTCTCCTGCAGGGCAGAAAACATACCGCATATCTATATAATCCGGCTCCGCCGCTCCCCCGGCCAGTCCCGCATCTCCAAACGGTGGAGTGAGGAAAAGGCAGGAAAGAGCGGTATCACAGCCGAATAAGCTAACTCCCGGAACAAAACACGACCGAGAGCGGAGAACTCTGGATTGTGGGCTATCGCGCATGCGCGGCGTGTTGAAGTAATGTACTTCAGCCAGAACACATTCACCCACAGCACTTATCTTGATAGACTGACAGCTGAAAGCTAACAGCGCACCTCGCCCGCTTGACAACTTGAAGAAAATATGGTAAGCTGTCTTTGCCGCAGAAGTGACTTAGGTGTTGTTCCTGCAACCCTGAGTTCGGACATGAGAGGTGCCAGCCTCTCATGCTCCGCTGTGGCTTTTGCTTTGCCCGGAAGATAACTCCTCCTGTAGCAAAGCAGTCGTCAGTCTATTATTTTATCTAAAGCTTGTTGGGAAAGGGCGGAAGTATAAACAATCCCCCAGTCTCCGCATACGCGGAGCCAGCCCCCTTTGCACAAGGGGGCCTTTTGGAAGCGAAGCTTCACTGGTCGCTCCCCACAAGGGGGCCCACCTAACTCAAGCCTCCCCTGTGTAAGGGGAGCCTTTGGAGGTGAAGCTTCGCGGGACCCCCCCTTTACATAAGAGGAGCTTTTGGAGCGAAGCTTCACTGGTAGCTCCCCACAAGAGGGCCCACCTAACTCAAGCCTCCCCTGTGTAAGGGGAGGTGGCTCGCCGCAGGCGAGTTGGAGGGGTTGTTCGTAAGACAATCCCCCTGGCTTCACTGCGTGAAACCATCCCCCTTTGCACAAGGGGGACTTTTTCGTTCTCAAGCCTCCCCTGTGTGCAGCTCCGCAGGAGATGCTGGGGTGGTGTCAGCGCTAGCTGACGGAGGGGTTGTCTTTGCAAGGATATAAATAATAGTATAAAATTCCCCTTTTCGGGAAAAATAAGGAATATATAAAATCCCAAGTTGTGCAAAACGGAGAAATTTCCTCAATTATATTTACAATATTGACAATGAAAAACCAAACTGCTATAATAAAGCGTACGCGTTTTAGGGTATCCTTGTTTTTATACCCTGATATATGTAAAACAGATAATTTTTACCGAACATAATCCGCGTATAACTGTCTGTACTTGTGCCGGCAGTTGTATATAAACATTTTATCACCTATTGAAAGGAGGAAACGCATGCCAACCTTTAACCAGCTTGTCAAGCAAGGCAGAAAGGATAAGACCTACAAATCCAAGGCCCCCGTTCTGCAGCAGGGTTATAACACTCTGAAAAATGCGCCCATTGACCAGCACTCACCCCAAAAACGCGGCGTATGCACCAAGGTAACCACCACGACTCCGAAAAAGCCGAACTCCGCGCTTCGTAAAATCGCAAAAGTTCGTCTTTCCAACAGCATGGAGGCTACCTGCTACATCCCCGGAATCGGCCACAACCTGCAGGAGCACTCCGTTGTTTTGATTCGCGGCGGACGTGTACGTGACCTGCCTGGTGTTCGTTACCACATCATCCGCGGCACACTGGATACCCAGGGCGTAGCAAACCGCAATCAGGCACGCTCCAAATACGGCGCAAAACGCGTAAAGAAGAAGTAAATACTCCTTGCGCTAAGTTCCTCGATCAAATAAATTCAGCAGTCGTGCTGAAGGTGAAAGATGTTTATATGCACCTGCCGCCTTCCGGCACAATCGGGAATTCTATTTTCGAGTACCTGTGATAACATTTTTTAATGAAGGAGGGAAGAAAAGTGTCGAGAAGAGGTCAGATATCCAAGAGAGACGTTTTGCCGGATCCTTTGTATAATTCCAAGCTTGTCACCAAGCTTATCAACAACATTATGCTGGACGGCAAAAAGGG
>JAGZAC010000068.1 GCA_018370615.1 Clostridiales bacterium | reverse complement strand
GCTCATTCTTCCTCCTCTCCTTTCCCATTCGTCAGCTCCTCTTCCATCTCTTCTGTCATCTCTTCCTCCGATGCTGCCATTTCAGTTCCTTCTCCCTCACTGGCTGACAGTTCCGGAAGTCCTGCAATACTTGTCAGCAGAGATAAAATCCCTGCAAGGGCTGAAGAGGACAATACCATAATCCAGTCCACCGCACCTATTGCAGCTGCTGTACCAATCGTCGCCACCGCCGTTTGCGCCACCGTTTTTACTGCACGTATTCCCGCTGCACGCAGCCATTCTTTTACGTCTTTCATATTTGACTCCTTTCATATAAAATAAGCAGGTCAAACTACCGCAGCAATAACACCGGAGACTGCGAGCCGGCATCTGAGAGGAGTTGCTGTGCCGTCTAAAACCCACAGGATCGAAATACTCCGATCCCTATGTAGTATAGAAAAAAAGTATGAGCAATTCTCCCCTTGCTGAGGGTATCTATTATAAAACTCACTTACAGTTTTTTGTGGCGGCGGATATTTTACATGAATTTTACATAAACTACAGGCATGCATGATTTCCACCATACAAAAATCGATTTATACTAGACCCGGGTTAGGAACAAAACCAAAATACATAAGGAGATTACAGAAATGAAAAAAGTAATATCAATCCTGCTCGTTTTAGTTCTTGCATTAGGTGTATTTACCGCATGTAGCAATGAGGAAGATCCTGCAGAAACTACTGGCGATACCGAAGCTACCACCAACGATGCTACCTCTGGTGACAGTGGTGAAGCTCTGTCCGGCATTGTCAGCACCGGCGGGTCTACTTCTGTAGAAAAAGTTATGACTGCACTGATTTATCAGTTCCAGGAAGACAACCCGGACGTAACCATTAACTATGAAATGAACGGTTCCGGCGACGGTATTGCAAACACAATCAGCGGCATGTATGAAATTGGTCACTCCAGCCGGGATCTGAAAACAGACGGCACAGAGGACGGCCTGGTAGCTACTGCCTACGCCATCGACGGCATTGCAGTGGTTGTGCATCAGGATAACGAAGTAGAAAGCTTGAACGCAGATCAGCTGCGTGACATCTACACAGGAACAATTACAAACTGGTCACAGGTAGGTGGTGCGGATGCGCCCATCACTGTAGTTACAAGAGAAGCCAGCTCCGGCACCAGAAGCGCCTTTGCTGAAATTATCGGTTTGGAAGAAACAATGCAATCGGATACATGTCCTTCTCCGATGTGGATACTACAAAAGTAAAGACCGTACAGTTTGATGGTGTGGAAATCAGCACAGAAACACTGAAGGATGATTCCTACAAACTGAAACGTGAATTCTATCTGGTCACCAAGGAAGGCGCTACCCTGTCCGCCCCAGCACAGGCTTTCATCGACTTTGTTTTGAGCGACGCAGGTCAGCAGCTTGTTACCGACAATAATCTGCTTCCTGTAGACTAAAAAATACTTTTCGGCAGGGACGGAAGGCAGCTGCCTTCCCTTCCTGCCCTTTTTTCGCGAGATGCGCTGCGAAAATATTCTTCGCGAGGCGTCATTTTCAAATCAATTAGAAAGAAGGGGTTATTTTTGAAGGAACACTCTATCCTGCGCAGTGCAAAAACCAAGTCTGCCGTAGAACTTGCGATGCACGTCCTATTTATTGTCTGCGGCCTGCTGGCAGTGATTGCCGTGCTCTTTATCTCCATATATATGATCGCCTCCGGCGGACCGGCCATTGCCAAAATCGGTGTTTTTAAATTTTTGTTGGGCCAAATCTGGAATCCTGAAGCAGGACAGTTTGGGATTCTTCCCTTTATTCTCTCTTCAATTGTCGCAACTGCCCTGGCAATTTTGATTGCCGTACCTATCGGTATTGGAGCAGCCATTTTTTTGACACATATGGCCGGCAAAAAAACCGGAAGTGTATTTCTGTTCATTGTTGAACTGCTGGCGTCTATTCCCTCTGTAGTCTATGGTCTTTTGGAGCTATGCTGGTAGCACCAATGATCTTCAAGCTGCAAAATATGCTGTCACTTCCCCAAAGCGGTTCCCTTCTTTCCGCCACCATCGTTTTGGTGATTATGATTCTGCCAACGATTATTAGCGTGTCTGCATCTTCTATCCAGTCCGTGCCAAAAACCTATAACGATGCTTCCCTCGCCTTGGGATCCTCCAAAATTCAAAGCATATTCAGGGTAATACTTCCTGCAGCCAAAAGCGGCATTGTGGCAGGCATTGTACTTGGAGTAGGCCGTGCCATCGGTGAGACCATGGCCGTTATGATGGTCGCCGGAAATGCAGCAGTTATGCCTACACTGCTGGGGCCTGTACGTCTGCTGACCGTGGGCATTTCCCTAGAATGGGCCTACTCCTCCGGACTTCACCGGGAAGCTTTGTACGGAATCGGTCTCGTGCTGTTTGTCTTTATTATGATTATCAACATTGTACTGAACATCATTCTGAAAAAAGGGGGCAATAAGGCATGAGTGAGAAAAAAAGCATCACAGAAAAACGCAGGCGCCCGATGGATAAGCTGGCCTACTTTTTCATCTTTTTCTTTGCATTTCTGGTGTTCGCCATGGTCCTTTTATTTGTGGTCTATATTTTATATAACGGAATACCGGGACTCACCTGGGAATTTCTCACCACTGCTCCCAATCCCATTGAGCAAACCATCGGCATTCTGCCCAGCATTATCAACACCGGCTATATGATTCTTCTGGCCATTCTCTTTGCCGTCCCCATAGGCGTCGGCGGCGCCATCTACCTGTGCGAATACGCCAAAAATAAGCGGCTGATCCGCATCATTGAATTTACAACCGAAACCCTTTCGGGAATTCCTTCCATTATTTTTGGTGTGTTCGGATATGTATTTTTCTGCACGCTGCTGAACCTGAAGGTATCTCTTCTGTCCGGCGCGCTGACACTGACCATCATTGTGCTGCCTACCATTATCCGTACTACCGGTGAAGCCCTGAAGGCTGTTCCCAATTCCTACAGAGAAGCTGCCATGGGCATCGGTGCCACCAAATGGTATATGATCCATACGGTTCTTCTCCCCAGCGCCTCTAGAGGGATTATCACTGCAGTTATTCTCGCCGTCGGCCGCATTGTCGGCGAATCGGCAGCGCTGATCCTGGTGGCCGGAGGCTCTGCTATGTATATGCCCCGAGGAAACTTCTTCCAGCAAATTATGAGCTCCGGTGCAACTCTTTCCGTAGAATTGTACCGCTACGCCTACTCCAGAGGAGAAAACGGCGTTGGATTTTCTATCGCGGTCGTTCTGCTGGCAATATCCGTCCTGCTGAACATTCTGGTAAAGCTGATCAATAAGAAGCTAGGTACCCAAAAGACAGAAAACTGATGCGCCGCAATATTGAAAGAAAGGCATAGGCATAAAATATGGCAAATAAAATTATAACAAAGGATTTAAATCTGTACTACGGCGCACATCACGCGCTGAAAAACGTGTCCATAGAAATTAAAGAGCACTGCGTCACAGGACTGATCGGCCCCTCTGGCTGCGGGAAAAGCACCTTTCTCAAAACGATCAATCGAATGAACGACACAATTCCGGGAGTAAAAGTCACCGGAAACGTACTGCTGGACGATGAAGAAGTATATCAAAACGCAGTAGACGTAACCCAGCTTCGCAAGAAAGTAGGTATGGTATTTCAAAGTCCCAATCCCTTTCCCATGAGTATTTATGACAACGTGGCATACGGTCTGCGGATCCATGGGATAAAAAAGCGAATTGTCGTAGATGAAATTGTAGAGAAAAGCC
The DNA here is from genome assembly GCA_018370615.1 of Clostridiales bacterium. Taxonomy (GTDB): domain Bacteria; phylum Bacillota; class Clostridia; order Oscillospirales; family CAG-272; genus Avispirillum. The sequence continues at coordinate 5,272 of JAGZAC010000068.1, read as the reverse complement.
TGCGGGGCGCCGCCATATGGGATGAAGTAAAGGACCGCCTGAAGAAATCCGCCCTCTCCCTCTCCGGTGGTCAGCAGCAGCGTCTGTGCATCGCCCGTACTCTTGCTGTACAACCAGATGTCATACTGATGGATGAACCCACCAGTGCGTTGGACCCTATCTCCACGATGAAAATTGAAGAGCTGATGAGCGAGCTGAAAAAGAACTATACCGTCGTGATTGTAACGCACAACATGCAGCAGGCGGCGCGCATATCAGATTATACGGCATTCTTCCTGCTGGGAGAGCTGGTAGAATACGGAGAAACCCCGCAAATATTCTCCATGCCCAAGGATAAACGTACTGAAGATTATATTACTGGACGATTTGGATAGACAATTCTTTTATTTTGTTGTATACTAGTTATATATCAAAGGAGGCATTACACATTGAACGCAAGAAATTCTTTTGACAAAGAGCTGGAACGGCTGCACATGGATCTGATCAAAATGGGAAGCATGGCAGAAGAAGCCATCGAACAGTCTGTGCGCGCTTTTTCCCTGCGGGACAACGCACTGGCAAAAGAAGTTATGCAGGGAGATCATCAAATCGACGATATGGAAAAGCAGATCGAGACTGTGTGTCTCTCTCTGATCCTGCGGCAGCAGCCGGTAGCAGGCGATCTGCGTAGAATCACCTGTGCACTGAAAATGATTACAGATTTGGAGCGCATCGCCGACAATGCCGCGGATATTGCCGAGCTGTCTCTCATGATCCAAGGAGACCATATAACGGAAATGGTGCGACATATTCCCAATATGGCAAAAGAATCCGTGGAAATGGTGCACAAATCTATTGACTCCTTTGTACGCAGCGACCTGGCCCTGGCCGAACAGGTCATCGCACAGGACGATATAGTAGACGCCCTGTTCTGCAAGGTAAAGGATGAGCTCTGCGAAACCCTGCGTCAGAACCGGGACAACAGCGACAATGCCATTGATTTTCTGATGATCGCAAAGTATCTGGAAAGAATTGCTGATCATGCCGTCAATATATGCGAATGGGTCCTTTTCTCTGAAACCGGTATTCATAAGGATAAAAAAATTATGTAAGGAGGCCCTGACAGGTGGCACAGTGGATTTATGTAACAGAAGACGATGACGGAATCCGAGAAATGATTCAGATTGCCCTGGAAAGTCTGTCTTACAAAGTCACCGCCTTTGCAGCGGCGGAAGACACTCTGGCCGCAGCAGAAAAGGAAACACCGGATCTGTTTATATTCGATATTATGCTGCCGGGCATAGATGGGATTGCCGCTGTACAGCAGCTGCGTGCACGCAGCCAGACGGCACGCACGCCGATATTGTTCCTGACAGCCAAGGATACGGAAATGGATAAGGTGAAGGGGCTGGACGCGGGGGCGGACGATTATCTTGCCAAACCCTTTGGAATTATGGAACTATCCGCCAGAGTGCGGGCGCTCCTTCGCCGCAGTACAAAACAGGAAACAATCATTACGGAAGGCGAAATTTCCATCAACTGTGCAACAAGAGAAGTATTTTTACATGGAGAACCGATAGAACTCACATATAAGGAATTTGAGCTGCTGTCCCTACTGATACGAAATAAAAATCGGGTGGTCCCCCGGGAAGAGCTGCTGGACAGCATATGGGGATACGACTTTTTGGGAGAAACCAGAACGCTGGATACTCATATCCGGTCTCTGCGCCATAAGCTGCACGATACACCGGAAAATCCTCGGTACATTCACACAGTTCGAAATGTGGGATATCGGTTTCAGGAAATAAAGGCTCCGTAAATCCACAGGACACAATTGTAAGGAAAGGTAGGGCTCTTTTATGAAAAGGGCGATTTACATCCGGTTTTTATGGATCATTCTTCTAACTGCACTTATCAGCGGCACCGTCTCTGCCCTGTTTGCCGCCGCGGGAGAAGAACGGCAGGTGCGTGAGGATGCATCTATGCTGTGTCAGTCTCTCACATATCAGTATGACGAGCATCCAGATGCAGATTATCTGTCAGAGGTTTTGAGCGGCACCCGCGTAACAATTATCGATTCCGAAGGCGATGTTCTGCAGGATTCCGATACAGACGCCGCCATGGAAAATCATGCTGACCGCCGGGAAATTCAGAATGCCCGTGAAGGGTATGTTTCTACAGACAGCCGCGCCTCAGATACCCTGGGCAGCCATTTTATGTATGCGGCTACCAAAATGGAGGACGGCAATATTCTGCGTGTGGCACTTCCTTACGGAGGGTTCTGGAGCGGACTAATCGATCAGTTGCCTGTATTTTTCATTGCGTTTGCCGTCGCCGCGTTGATCTGTATTCTTTTTGCGTTCCGATTTGCAAAAAAAATCACCCAGCCTCTGGAATCCTTTGCGCAGCAGCTGTCCCTGGGCGAATATGACCAAATTTCCTCTCAGAACGGCTATTACGAAATTGAAAAAATCACCCGCAGAATCCAGGACTTGCTCCATAAAATTAAAGAAACAGAAGCGGAAAATCAAATACAAGATGAGAAAAATCACTATATACTGTCCAATATCGAGGAGGGCTTTATCCTGCTGGATGACCAGAAAAATATTTCACTAATGAATAAAAGCGCCCAGTCTATCCTCCATGCAAAGCCGGACTTTACCCACGGCAATCTTATGGAGCTGACAAGGCAGCGGGAATTTCTCGAAGCGGCAGACCGGGCCATCCTGCAAGATGAAAGCACAACGTTCGATATGGAAACAGACAACGCTGTCTATTCCGTGCATGTTTCTCCTACCAAAGGCAAATATGTAGATTCCAGTAAAAACGGCGCTACCATTCTGCTGGTAGATGTAAGTGCCCAGCGCCTGTCTGAAAAGCAGCGGAGCGATTTCTTCACCAATGCATCTCACGAGCTGAAAACACCCATCACCACGCTGATGGGGCTGTCCGAAATGCTGGAAAGCGGGACGCTGCCTCTCGAACATCTGGAGCAAATTTACAAACGCATCCATTCAGAAACCGTGCGCATGAGTCAGCTGATCGGAGATATCCTGACAATCTCCCGGCTGGAATCCGGTGCTACCGAGGACTTCTCCGAAAAAGTCAACATCGCTGACATTGCTGCCGAAGTGGTAGCCAACGCAGAGCCTCAGGCGAAAGCCGGCGATATTCACCTGCACTTCCAGGGGGATGACGCTTTTGTGTTTGCAAACAACCGGCGCATCTGGGATCTTCTTTCCAATCTCATCGACAATGCGATAAAATATAACAACCCCGGCGGCAGTGTAGAAGTAAAGACCTTTACAGAAGGCACAAATGCGGTGATTCAGGTGCAGGATACGGGAATCGGCATCGCCGCGGAGGAACAGGGCAGAATCTTTGAACGCTTCTACCGCTCCGGAAACGGCAAAGCTGTCAAGGGAACCGGGCTTGGGCTTTCCATCGTCAAGCACATCGTGAAAAGCTATGACGGTACAATTTCCCTGGAAAGCCATCCGGGTATCGGTACTACTTTCCGGATTACACTACCAAAAATGGAGTGAATCATATGCCAAATAAGCTGCAGCCAGTGGGCTGCAGCTTATTTTATAAGAATTATTGTCTGCGTATTCGCTTACTTTGTCGAAGGTGTCCATTGACTTTCTTTCTGCCCCGGGTTTATAATAAACACACTAAGGCAAAGGAGAAACCCCATGAAATACATACACAACGGACGCGCACTGCAGATTGCAGACGCGCATACCCATATATATCCGGAAAAAATCGCAGATAAAGCCGTTCACGCCGTAGGAGACTTTTACCACATTCCCATGACCGGCGGCGGCACAGCGGAGGACCTCCTTGCATCGGGAGAAAAGATCGGCACCCAGTACTACCTGGTATGCTCTGTTGCCACCAAGCCGGAACAGGCAGCCTCCATCACATCTTTCATTGCGGATGAATGCAAGAAGTATCCGCAATTTGTCGGACTCGGCGCTTATCACCAGGACGTGGAGAATCCGGACAAGCTTTTGGAAACTGTAAAAGCCTCTGGACTGCGGGGAATCAAGCTCCACTCTGATTTTCAGCGGTGCAACATCGACGATCCGAAGCTCATGCCGATTTACGGGATGCTGTGTGAGCTGGACATGTGTGTGTTGTTCCACATGGGTGACGACCGATACGACTTTTCTGCCCCCAAACGCCTTGCCAGGGTTTTGGAAAAATATCCCAAGTTGAAATGCATCGGGGCCCACTTCGGCGGATACCAGCGATGGAAGGAAGCGAAAGAGTGTCTTGCCGATGCCGGAGAAAACTTGTACTTTGATACTTCCAGCAGCCTTGCCTTTTTGGAAAAGGAACAGGCAGTGGATATGATCTACACCTTTGGGCCGGAGCGTATGATGTTCGGCACAGACTTTCCCATGTGGACCCATGAGGACGAGATACAGCGATTTTTGAATCTTTCCCTACCGGACACGGTAAACGATCAAATCTTTTTGGAAAACTTCAAGCGATTTTTCCATGTTGGATAAAAAGCTGCGGCGAAGTGCCGCAGCTTTTTTATTTTTCCCGCATGAACTGCAAATTTCTGGCAAAGAATATAGCAACCAATGTTTTTAGGAGGCTATTATGGATTTTAAGACAAGTGAAACAAAAACCAACCTTATGCGGGCGTTTGCCGGAGAGAGCCAGGCGAGAAACAGATATACCTTTGCTGCGTCTCAGGCAAAAAAGGAAGGACTACAGCTGATTGAAGGCGTTTTCCTGTATACAGCAGGGCAGGAAAAGGAGCATGCGGAGATTTTCTACAACCATCTGCGGTGTATGGCGGGAGAGACCATTTCCATAGACAATGCGGGCTATCCCATTGATTTAGCCGACTCCACCCTGAAGCTGCTGCGCATGGCACAGCACAATGAATACCAGGAGCACGATGTAGAGTATAAGCGCTTCGGCGATACAGCAAAGGAAGAGGGCTTTGCGGAAATAGCGGCTTCCTTTCATATGATTGCAGCAATTGAAAAAGTACACGGCGACCGGTTCGGCAGATTCGCCGATTTGCTGGAGCAGCAAAAGCTGTTTGTCTCCGAGGTGGAAACCGGGTGGATCTGCCTCAACTGCGGCCATGTTTACACCGGGAAGGAAGCGCCGAACCAGTGTCCCGTCTGCCAACACGACCGAGGGTATTTTATACGCATAGAGCTCTCTCCCTATGAAAAATAAGAAAAAGGACGGCCATGCCGTCCTTTTTCCTTTTCTTAAAACCCAGCCGATACCAAGTCCCGCACCATATTAACATAGACACTGC
>JAGZAC010000067.1 GCA_018370615.1 Clostridiales bacterium | reverse complement strand
GGCCGACGATGTACTCTATGCCCAGCTCCTTGGCGCGCTTTGCCAGCATGAGCTTGCCCTCGCAGGCGGAAAACATCGGTTCAAATTCTTCTTCCTCTAAAACCTCCGCACCCATTGCCGGGCAGCCGAAGGCCACGGCGTCAAGGGAATCCAGCATACCAGCGTCAAATTCCGAAGGCGTCAGCATCACCGCTTCGGCGCCGCTTTCCTTCGCACCTTCCATCACGGCACTGGCCATTGCCTCCGTATTTCCCGTGCCGCTCCAATACACTACTGCAATCTTGGACATTTTTATTCCCAACCTTTCAAATAATTTATATATTTATAAACAACGCACCACCAGTCGGTCAAAGCAATTGTGCCGCCGGTAAGCGTCTTTATACAATTTGGTGCACTTTTGAAACAGGGCAAATTTTTTCTTTGCCGCTTCCAAATCCCCGTAAACCTTCCACGTCCCTACACATTTCGCGCGCCCCGCGCCCAGCCGGATAAACCCGTCCACATCCTCAGGTGCATATCCGAGAAACAATCCAATTTCATGGGGAAAATCCTCCCCGCTGTTCAGCCGGCGAATCAATTCCCCAACACACCGGTTTGGGCTCTCCACAGGATACATCCGCTGGGAAAGAATCGATGCCGCCAGTGCGTTCTTCAAATCTGCCTGGAGCATTTGCGGACGGTACATATAAATCAGCGCCCGTCTCTCCATATACTTCATTGGAAGAATACGTGCCCCCCGGGGAACGAGCTGGGCATTTAGTCGGCGAATGCTGGCCCAAAGCTCCTTTTTATCCTCTGCAGGACAGGTAAACAAATTCCCCGTTTTCAGTCCCGCCATCGTTGGAGAACACTGGGCAACGACCAACTCCTCACACACGGCATACGCCTCCGCTTACATGCGTGTCCAATATGTTTTTCAGTGCGGTCATGGAGCTTGTGTGGCTGCGGGCAATGGGGATCCTGCGTCTTTTCGCCTGCCCTGTTGCCTGGGTCAGCATTTTATGCGACATCGTACTTGTAAACAAAACCAGCAAATCTGGGGAGCCAAAGTTTTGAATCCCCTTATCAATCTCGATATATACCTTGACTTTACAGGCATAGGATTTGCATAATTCCTCATATCTCCGTATCATGCGTTCATTGCCGCCGACAATTACTACACTCACCAATACAACTCCTTCCTATTTGGTTAGTAAAAACTAACTTTCGGATAAAATATAGAACCTTACGGCTTTGTTAAAATTGTAACAAAAAAACGGGGCCCCATCCACTCCAAAAGGAAAGAATATAGCTCCGTTCAGACATTTTTTATATAATATATCGTCATCCGGTTCTCTCAGCAGACACACCGGACAATGCAATTTTACGATAATCGCTCGGGGAAGTCCCATAGCAGTCGCGAAATGCCTTCGCAAACTTCGACCCGTTGTCATAACCGAGCTGTCCTGCAATCTCCAGCACAGCCATATCCGTCTGCTTCAGCTGAAAAGCTGCCTTTTGCATCTTCTGCGACCGTATATAAGAATATACCGATACACCGTAAACAGACCGAAAACTGTTTTTGATGCTGGTACCCGAAACGTGAAATACTTCCGACAACATTTCCAGCGTAATGCGGCTGTCCATATGCTCCGATAAATATTTGCATACATTCTTTGCCAGCGTCACCTGGGTTTTGGAAACGGAATGGGCGCAGGCTTCATTATGCGCAATGTCCAGGGTGCTCAAAAACAGAAAGAGCTCCAAAATTTTCACCTTAAAATATCCCTTTTTGATTGCATCGGGAACAAAATAAAGCTCCGAGAAAATGTGCTCTATACTGGAATTGGACCGCGCGATAAAATTTCTCCCGCCTGCACAGAATTTTTGCATCAAATTTGCTGGATGTACATTTACATCATCCAAAAAACAGGAAAGGCACTTGGGGGCTGCCGCAACATCCACTGCGATTGTTATCCCGTAGTAATGCCGAAGGGGAAAATATGCGCCCTGCCCCATGCCTGCTTTGCAGCCTACGGACAAATCTCCGGGCGTCAGGTAGCAAAATGCATCCCTGCACTCATACTCAATCCGCCCTTCTCTGCAGTGATTGATTTCAAAAACTGTGTCCCGCTTGGGATGTTCTGCAGCACATGCCTGCATGTGCACATCGTTGTAAGTCAACGTAATGCCAGGAAATACACGGTAACTTGTCATGACAATATCACCGGTTTTATCTGCATGCCGGTATACCTTGCAGCCGGCGTCCCGGTCAACGATGGCAGTACTGCTGCTGCAGGGACATCGTTTCCCTTCTGCTGTTCTCATTGTGGTTTTTCCTCTGCGCCTCTATTTCCGTTTTCGAAAGAGCCCCCGCACCCCTGCTTTTTCCTCGCAGGGCGTGCTGCTAATCCCTTTCAACTCGTAGCCTGTTTCAAGGATCACATCCCTGAGTCTACTCTCGTCTAATCCGTCCTCCGACAGAATGACCGTCTCTCCCTTTGCACGAGAGGAGGTGACTTTTTTTACGTCAAAGCTTCGGCGAATGGCATCGTTGATATGCGCTTCACACATCCCGCACATCATTCCATCAATTTGCAGAGTAGTTTTTATCATATGCATTCCTCCTAAACCCAGAAATTTCATTCAGTGTTTTTGACTGCATGATTTTACGCTATTTTGCAGACACTGAAAGTAAAAGAGGTGATTTTTATGCGTTACGACAATCTGCACACGTTGGTTGCCCACAGCAGCAGCGCAAGAAAATATTTCTTGTCCCTGCCGGTAGAAATACAAAAAGAGCTGCAAAAGCATAATCGTTTGATTCATTCTTCCGCCGATTTGCGTATACAAGCGGACTTTGTCGAAAAGCATAACCGAGCGGTCATGCTTTCCGACATGCATGCCCTAAATCTGCATATTTTTCCTCCGCTGTAAACCTGGTCATTCCATCCCCCAGATGGCTACGTTGACATGGCCCCCGGAGGTGCTGCGCAACTCCCCACAAGGAAACCCTTCCTCTTAAGCCTCCCCTGTGTAAGGGGAGGTGGCAGCAAAGCTGCCGGAGGGGTTGTAGATTGCAAAACGCGCTTTACAATTATTCTTTATCTTACTTTCACCTTCGTAGTAAGCGTTGTAGATTCCTTGTAAGGACGAAGAAGGAGGAAGATGATAAGTGCAAGCACCGCCACGGCAAAAATAAGTCCAACTACATTTACATTGCCGGTGAACAAATTTCCAAACTGATTGATCATCAGCGCCACCGCATATGCAAATCCACACTGGTACCCTATGGCAAACCACGTCCATTTCGCATTGTTCATTTCACGCTTGATCGCTCCGATCGCCGCAAAGCAGGGGGCGCACAGCAGATTGAATACCAGGAAGGAATATGCGCTCACTCCCGTAAACACCGCCGCTAGCGTCTGGTATACATTCCCTGCCGCTCCGTAGAGGATCCCCATCGTACCTACGATATTTTCCTTTGCTACAAGACCGGTGATGGACGCAACTGTAGCTTCCCAGGTGCCCCAGCCCAAGGGCCGGAAGATCCACGCAAGCGCGCCGCCGATTGCCGCCAGAATAGAGCTGTCCAGCTCATCCTCGGAGAGCATCCGGAAGCCCTCGTCCGTAAATCCAAAGTATGTGGTAAACCATATCACAATGGTAGAAAGCAGAATAATCGTCCCTGCCTTCTTGATAAAGGACCAGCCACGCTCCCACATGGAACGAAGCACATTCCCCACCGTGGGAAGATGGTACGCAGGCAGCTCCATCACAAAGGGCGCAGGTTCTCCTGCAAACATCTTCGTCTTCTTCAGCATGATGCCGGATACAATAATCGCCGCCATCCCTATGAAATATGCGCTGGTTGCCACCCATGCCGAGCCGCCGAAAATTGCGCCGGCAATCATTGCGATAAAGGGCACCTTTGCACCGCAGGGAATCAAGGTAGTAGTCATAATAGTAAACCGACTGTCCCGCACATTTTCAATGGTACGAGATGCCATGACTCCGGGAATACCACACCCGGTGCCAATCAGCATCGGAATAAAGGATTTCCCTGAAAGCCCGAATTTCCGGAACACCCGGTCCAGCACAAATGCGATACGGGCCATATACCCGCACGCTTCCAGGAATGCAAGGAGCAAAAACAGCACCAGCATCTGAGGAACAAAGCCGAGCACCGCACCGACGCCCGCTACAATTCCATCCAAAATCAGGCCGGACAGCCATTCCGGAGAATTTGCCGCCTCCAGTCCGTTTCCGACCAATACCGGAATCCCCGGTACCCACACGCCCCAGTCTGCAGGATCCGGCTCCTCGAAGCCGTTCGTTTCCAAATACGCCACAGCGTCCAGATAGGTCATGCCTACCGTGGTCTCCTCGTCCGCATCCTCCGGAATGGAAGAGTAGTATACGGTCATTTCCGTTACTGCAAGTGTTTCTTCATCTTCTACTTCACAGGTCGCCGTCTGGGCATCTGTCTGGAACGCTTTCAGCTCCTCCAGCGCCGCATCGGCGTCAAAATCCTCTGCTTCCGTGTCCAGTCCCACAAATGCGTCTACTGCCTGCATCGCTGCAGTATATTCCTCTGAGACCTCTCCGTATTCACCGGACCCAATTCCAAACAGATGATACCCATCCCCAAACAGACCGTCGTTTGCCCAGTCCGTCGCCGCAGTCCCTACAGTCACCATGGAAATATAGTATACCAGAAACATAATCACCGCGAAAATCGGCAGTCCCAGCCACCGGTTGGTGACAATTTTATCGATCTTATCCGAGGTCGTCAGCTTCCCTGCACTTCTTTTCTTGTAGCATGCCTTCACCAGAGAGCCGATATAGATATATCTTTCGTTGGTGATGATGGATTCCGCATCGTCGTCCATCTCTTCCTCTACGGCACGAATATCCTGTTCAATATGCGCCAGGGTCTCCGGGTCCAGCTTCAGTCCCTCCAGAACCTTATCGTCCCGCTCGAACAGCTTGACGGCATACCATCTCTGCTGCTCCTCCGGCAGATTATGTACCGCAGCTTCCTCAATATGAGCAATCGCGTGCTCCACACTCCCCGAAAACGTATGCATCGGCACCGTCTTTCCATTCTGTGCCGCTTCCATTGCCGCCTGCGCCGCTTCCATAATGCCGGTACCCTTCAGCGCCGATATTTCCACCACCTTGCAGCCCAGCTGACGGGACAATTCCGCCGTGTTGATTTTGTCCCCGTTCTTCTTCACCACATCCATCATGTTGATGGCAATGACTACCGGTATCCCCAGCTCTGTCAGCTGTGTGGTCAGGTACAGGTTCCGCTCCAGGTTCGTCCCGTCTATGATGTTCAGTATCACATCCGGCCGCTCCCCGATCAGGTAGTTTCTCGCCACCACTTCCTCCAGCGTATAGGGGGAAAGCGAATAGATTCCGGGAAGGTCGGTGATAATCACTCCCTTATGCTTCTTCAGCTTTCCCTCCTTTTTCTCCACCGTGACCCCCGGCCAGTTCCCTACAAACTGGTTGGAGCCGGTCAACGCGTTGAACAGCGTCGTCTTTCCGCTGTTCGGATTCCCTGCAAGGGCAATGCGTATTTCCATCTCTTCCTTCCTCTCTTTAGTTAGCATATGCTAATCGATTGTCTTAATATATGGGGAGCCGCCTCCCCCGGTCTTTTTCTTCATTCCACCTCTATCATTTCCGCATCCGCTTTTCGCAGGGACATCTCATATCCCCGCACCGTTATTTCTATCGGATCTCCCAGAGGTGCCACCTTCCGCACATGTACCTCTACTCCTCTCGTCAATCCCATATCCATGATCCGGCGCTTTACTGCTCCCCCTCCATGGAGCTTTACAACCTTGACGCTTTCTCCAATCTTTACCTCTCTCAGGGTTCTCACTCTCTGTTTCCTCCTTCTCGTTTTATTTATATGCACTGGTGCTGCTACACCATCACACCATAATCCTTCGGGCCATTTCCTCACTGATGGCGACCCGGGTTTCCTTTACATTTACGATTACGTTTCCTCCCAGGGACGTTACCACCTCTACCCGTCCTCCTACAACAAACCCCAGGTTCTCCAAATGCTTCTTTATCTCCCGGTTTCCTCCGATTTTTCGGATGACCTTTTCCTCTCCTACTTCCGCAAGACTCAGTGGCATCATCCTCTTCCTCCTTTTCCTGTTAGCTTTCGCTAACATTTGTTTGCACTTTTTGATTAGTTTCCCCTAACCACCCCTTATCTTACATCTTTTCCCTTTCCTTGTCAACCCCTTTCCCACTATTTGTTTTTTACTTCGGTAATATTGACGAGATTGTACAAATATGGTATACTCTATTTAGAAAAGCTATCCAAAAGAGGCAGCAGCCTATAACCCTTTTTGTTGCTCAACATGAATACTATAAAGCAGCATGAAAACTGCTGCATATATTATAAATTTATGATAAAGGAGAATGAATCATGGCAAATCGTATTGTTTTGAACACTATTTCCTATCACGGCAAAGGAGCAATTGAAAACATCGTCCCGGAGCTGACTGCCCGGGGATATAAAAAAGCCCTGGTCTGCACAGATCCGGACCTGGTCAAATTCGGTGTGGCAGGCAAAGTCACTGCCCTGCTGGACGCTGCAAACTTTGCATATGAGATGTATACCGATATCAAAGCCAATCCCACTATTGAAAATGTGCAAAACGGTGTTGCTGCATTTGGTGCTGCCGGTGCAGACTGTATCATCGCCCTAGGCGGCGGTTCCGCTATGGATACTGCCAAAGCCATCGGAATCATTGTAAACAATCCGGAATTTGCAGACGTGCGTTCCCTGGAAGGCGTAGCGCCCACCAAAAAGCATGCCGTATTTACCATCGCAGTGCCCACCACTGCCGGCACTGCCGCAGAAGTAACCATCAACTATGTCATCACCGACGTGGAAAAAAAGCGTAAATTTGTCTGTGTAGACACCAATGATATCCCAGAAATCGCAGTTGTTGACCCAGATATGATGGCTTCCATGCCAAAAGGTCTGACTGCCGCCACTGGAATGGATGCACTGACCCATGCCATTGAGGGATATATCACCAAAGGCGCCTGCGTCATTTCCGACATGTTCCATCTGGAAGCAATCCGCCTGATTTCCGAAAATCTGCGCAGCGCCGTGGAGAATGACCCCAAGGGCCGGGAAGGCATGGCGCTGGGGCAATATATTGCCGGCATGGGATTTTCCAATGTAGGTCTCGGTATCGTCCATTCCATGGCACATGGCTTGTCCGCACTGTATGATACGCCCCACGGTGTTGCCTGCGCCATTATTCTTCCCACCGGCCTGGAATACAATGTATCCGCCGCCGGCGCTCGCTACCGTGCCATTGGTAAAGCCATGGGTGTTGCCGATATCGACTCTATGAACGATGACGAAGCCGTAAAAGCCACCATCGCCGCAGTAAAACAGCTTTCGGCAGATGTAGGAATTCCCGTTAATTTGAAAGGCATCCTGAAGGAAGAGGATGTACAGTTCCTTTCGGAAAGCGCCTTCGCAGATGCCTGCCGGCCTGGAAATCCCCGGGAAACCAGCGTAGAAGAAATCGCAGCGCTGTACCGCAGCTTGATGTAAAGCCTATTCAAAAAAAGCCCCCGCCTACGGGGGCTTTTTATATAAAAATACTTGATTATGTGGTTAGAAGATACTGATTTTTTACAGACCGCATTCAAAATAGCGATAACATTAATAGCTCTGGTGACTAAATTCCCTGTGGTAATGTAAAGTGATACGGATAAATATAGGGAAGCCTGTTCATTTCGACCGTTGATGAAGCGCTTAGCTCTACTATACCGTGGAAGAAGAGAAGATGATAAAAAAATTTACAGCTGAGTAGTATAATATATGTAAT
>JAGZAC010000066.1 GCA_018370615.1 Clostridiales bacterium | reverse complement strand
CTCCAATATGTACGCACGTCCGCAAAGATTTGGGCGCGGTTGGTGAGCAGCTTCATAAACAGCATGCCAATTCCGTTGAGCACATCGTTTTCCGTTGCCAGAATATACGGCTCTCTGGCACCGTTCCAGTCAAAGGATGTATTCAGGAGCGCATCTGCAAAGTCTCCGTTGGGATAGAAGTCGGTCCACTGCCGCTGCCCCTGGAACCCAGCCGCAATGGCGTTGTGACCCACCATCTCCTCTTCCCGGCCAGCAGGAAGCTTGTCATTGCCGCACATAAGGTCTTTGATAATCACCATCATCTTGACCACAAATTCCCAGTCGGCATCCTTTTGCTCTCTGGTTTTTTGCAGCGTTTCGGGGTTTTTATCAAAGCCTTCCTTGCATTTTGCCTTGGTCCACGCCAGGGCCTTCTGATATTCTTCCTCATCGTAGATGCCCTCGGACATCCGGCGGATAATTTCCACCTCATCCACAGATTCTACCCGCATCCCCAGGTACTCCTCAATAAAGGAAGAATCGATGATAGAACCGCCGATTCCCATACAGATAGAGCCGATCTGCAGGTAGGACTTGCCCCGCATGGTGGCAACGGCAATGGCGGCACGGCCGAAGCGCAGCAGCTTCTCCTTCACATCGGCAGGAATTTCCGTAGCATCCGCCGCCTGTACATCGTGTCCGTAAATCCCGAATGCCGGCAGACCCTTTTGCGCATGGGTCGCCAGTACGGAAGCAAGATACACCGCGCCGGGGCGCTCTGTTCCGTTAAATCCCCATACTGCCTTGATGGTGTTCCGGTCCATATCCATGGTTTCGGCACCATAACACCAGCAGGGCGTCACGGTAAGGGTAATATCCACGCCAGCCTTGCGGAATTTTTCCGCACAGGCGGCAGCTTCCCCTACCCGGCCGATCGTGGTGTCTGCAATAATGACTTTTACAGGCTCTCCGTTGGAATAACGCAAATTCTCCTCAAAGAGCTTTGCCGCACTTTTTGCCATATTCATCGTCTGTTCTTCCAGAGATTCCCGCACCTTGAGGGCGCCCCGCCGTCCGTCGATGGTCGGACGGATTCCGATGACCGGGTAATCTCCCACCAGTCTGTTCTTTGCCATATTTGTATTCCTTTCCATAACAAATTTTTCTATGCTCATAATAGCACATATTGCACATCAATTCAAGAATTTCCCAAATCTTTTTTGTGAAAAAAAGGAAATTTTGTTTACACAAATTCCTTGATTTCCGCAGCTTCGTAGTATAAAATACAAAAAGAAAACAATATGGTGGAGAGAATATGCGCTGGACAGAAAATTATATTATAAACAGCCATGACCCGGATATGAACAACGTGGTAAGCGTGTCCGGACTTATGCGGTATATGCAGGATGCTGCCAACTGTCAGATGGAAGGAGAAAAGCCGTCGTACAACGATTTATTGCAGCAAGGCAAGGCCTTTGTGCTCAGCCGTCTGCGCATGAGCATCTATCATCCCCTGTATAATCACGACAAAATTGAAGCCCAAAGCTGGGCATGCGAATCCTCCGGCGCCTCCTTTAACCGGTGCTACTGTATCAAGAAAGACGGAGTGATTGTAGCGGAAGCCACCTCTGTGTGGGCGCTATTGGACATAAAAACCAGACGTCTGTGCCGAGTTTCCGATTTTGAAAACGGATACAGCACGGACGAAATGCTCCAATTGGACCTACCTGCACGATTCCGCATTCCGCAAGAAATTCCCCTGTCTCTGGTAGGCGAGCGGTGTGTGGAATACCAGGATGTAGACATGAATCACCACATTAACAACACTCGGTATCCGGATGTCTTGTGCGGATATTTGCCCACAATGGAAGGCATGCGGGTCATCAAAATAGAAATCAACTATATTTCAGAGGCGCCGCTGGGAGAGGCTATCAAGGTTTATATGGGCTCCGCCGGAGAAGGAACCTATTATTTCCGGACGGTGCGAAGCAGCGGGAAAACCAACGTTGAAGCAGAAATTGTAGTGGAAGAGATTTAAAAATTCCCGGGCAGATGAAACATCTGCCCGGGGATTTTTACTGTAAAATTACAAATGAGAAATTGTTTATAACAACCCCTCCGCCGCAGTTACACTGCGGCACCTCCCCTTACACAGGGGAGGCTTGAGTTTGTGCAGGCCCTTTATGGGGAGATGCAAGGCAACTCAGGGGCCATGTCGGCGTAGCGTTTTCAATAAAAGTCCCCTTGTGTAAAGGGGATGCCTCCGCGTATGCGGAGACAGGGGGATTGTTCTCTTTTACAACCCTTCCGACATGGCTACGCCATGCCACCACCCCGGCATCTCCTGCGGAGCTGCACCACAGGGGAGGCTTGAGTTTGCGCAGGCTCTTTATGGGGAGATGCAAGGCAACTCAGGGGCCATGTCGGCGTAGCGTTTTCAATAAAAGTCCCCTTGTGTAAAGGGGGATGCCTCCGCGTATGCGGAGACAGGGGGATTGTTCTCTTTTACAACCCTTCCGACATGGCTACGCCGTGCCACCACCCCGGCATCTCCTGCGGAGCTGCACCACAGGGGAGGTTTGAGTTTGCGCAGGCCCTTTATGGGGAGATGCAAAGCGACTCAGGGGCCATGTCGGCGTAGCGTTTTCAATAAAAGTCCCCCTTGTGTAAAGGGGGATGTCGGCTGTGCCGACAGGGGGATTGTTTTTCAGCTGTCAATTTTGTTTGCTTTCCTCCCCTTCGGGGCAGGACGAAACAACAGATATACAATAATGGCAACTACCGCGGCGGCGGCAATAGAGCCTGCTACATTCCCGCTGCCGGTGAAAAGCATGCCAAACTGATATATAATGAGGGCAATCCCATAGGCAAACACACATTGATACGCAAGAGCAAAAGCAGTCCACTTTCCGCTGTTCATCTCACGCCGAATGGCGCCCATAGCCGCAAAACAGGGAGCACACAGCAGATTAAAGCTGAGGAATGCGTATGCCGCAAGTCGGGTCATGCCCTCAAAATCCAGCACACCGAACACGCCCACAATTTCTTCTTTCGCGAGCAGTCCCATAATCGTCGCAATGGCTGCCCGCGCACCCATTTCTCCGCTGCCGAATCCCAGAGGAATAAAGATCACTTTGATGACATTTCCAATCCTGCCGAGAATGCTGTCAGACAATTCCATATTGGTATCAAATCCAAAGACACCGTTCTGCCATCCAAACACAGAGCCGGCCCAAATAATTACAGAAGCCAGCAAAATGATGGTTCCCGCCTTTTTAATAAAGGACCAGGACCGCTCCCACATGGAGCGCAGCAGATTGGGCAGGGTAGGCCAATGATACGCTGGCAGTTCCATGACGAAGGGCGCCACCTCGCCGGCAAACAGCTTTGTCTTTTTCAGCATAATGCCGGATATGATAATGGCTGCAATCCCCATGAAATAGGCGCTGGGCGCCACCCACCATGCGCCGTCAAACAGGGTGGACGCAATCATAGCAATCAGCGGCAGCTTTGCCCCGCAGGGAATAAACGTAGTAGTGATAATGGTCATCCGGCGATCCCGTATATTTTCAATGGTTCTTGACGCCATAATACCGGGCACGCCGCAGCCTGTTCCAATCAGGATGGGAATAAAGGACTTGCCGGACAGCCCAAATTTCCGGAAAATTCTGTCCAGAATAAAGGCAATGCGCGACATATACCCGCAGGCTTCCAAAAACGCCAGCAGGAGAAACAGTACGACCATCTGGGGTATAAACCCAAGGACTGCGCCCACGCCCCCTACGATTCCATTCAAAATCAAATCCTGAAGCCACCAGGCACAATGCACCGCGTTCAGCCCGGATTCCAGCAGTCCAGGGATTCCAGGAACCCATATGCCATATTCCGACGGGTCAGGGACGTCCTCCCCCTCCAGTGCCGCCTCTGCAGAGGAAATATCATATCCCTCCGCTTCCAGAGCATCTGCATATGTACCATAAGCCTCTATAAAGGCGCTGTAGTCCTTCGATTCCGTTGCCGTAAGTATTTGTTCGGCGCCTACGATTTCCGCATTTGCAGCGGCCTGTACCGTATCTAAAAACTCCTCTGTCCAAACATGTTCTGCAGCATAGTCGGTCATAGCCTCGTTATATTCCGCCGTCCCAATGCCCAGCAGATGCCATCCGTCGCCAAATACGCCGTCACCTGCCCAATCGGTGGCCCAGGTGCCTACGGTGGACACGGAAATATAATACACCAAAAACATGATCACTGCAAAAATGGGAAGCGCCAGCCACCGGTTGGTAACAATTCTATCGATTTTATCCGATGTGCTCAGCGCACCTACATGCTTTTTGCGGTAACAGGTTTTTGTGATGGCCGTAATGTATTCATACCGCTCATTTGCAATAATTCCCTCTGCATCATCGTCCAGCTCTGCTTCCACCGCACGAATATCTTCCTCAATGTGGTCCAGCAGTTCCTGGGGCAGCTGCATCTGCTCCAATACCTTTTTGTCCCGCTCAAATATTTTGATTGCGTACCATCGCTGCTGTTCTTCGGGAAGCGGATGGACCGCGGCTTCTTCAATATGGGCAATGGCATGCTCTACCGTACCGCTGAAAATATGACGGGGAATACACTTGCCCGTCCCCGCCGCAGCTATGGCCGCTTCGGCCGCTTCCATAATTCCGTCCAATTTGAGCGCGGATATTTCCATCACCGGACATCGGAACCTTTTGGACAGCTCTTCGATGTTGATTTTATCCCCGTTTTTGCGGACAACGTCCATCATATTGATGGCCACCACCACCGGAATTCCCAGTTCCATCAGCTGTGTGGTCAGGTACAGGTTCCGCTCCAGATTGGTTCCGTCCACAATATTTAAAATTGCATCCGGCCGCTCACCCACCAAAAAATTCCGCGCCACAACCTCCTCCAGTGTGTACGGAGACAAGGAATAAATTCCCGGAAGGTCTACGACAACCACATCGCTGTGATTTTTCAGATTGCCTTCTTTCTTTTCTACCGTCACTCCAGGCCAGTTTCCTACAAACTGATTGGAGCCGGTAAGCGCATTGAATAAGGTCGTCTTACCGCAGTTTGGATTGCCTGCCAGCGCAATTTTGATTTGCATACAGTGTGTCCTTTCACAACGCATTAACTTTATTCAGAAATACATCCGGCGGCCATCGTCGGTATATTCTCTATTCTACCTCAATCTGCTTTGCATCTTCCTTACGAATGGAAAGCTCGTAGCCCCGCAGGGTCAATTCAATAGGGTCCCCCAGGGGAGCTACCTTTTGCACCCGCACCTGTACCCGCCTTGTCAGTCCCATATCCATCAGCCTGCGGCGCAGCGCGCCTTCTCCATGGAGTTTCACTACCGTAGCCGTTTCCCCCACACGAACCTGATCCAGTGTTTTCATTCTTTTGCTGCCCTCTTCAAAAAACTTCTCTGACATTCAAAAAGTTGATATCTACTAACTATTTATATAATATCACCTTCTGACTTCCTCAGCAAGGGAAAACGAAAAAATCTGTGATATTTTCTGACATGTCCTCCTTGAAACAGAATGAAAACTTATGATATACTGAAAGAAAAAAGGAGGTAGCTTCATGAAAATACAGGAATCTGCCGAAAACTATCTGGAAACTATTTTAATCCTGCACAGACGCAAGGGGGCTGTCCGCTCCATCGATATTGTCAACGAAATGCAGTTTTCCAAGCCCAGCGTCAGCGTGGCCATGAAAAACCTGCGGGAAAACGGATATATAGAAATGGATGAAAACGGGTATATCACCCTGCTAGGTCCCGGCAAGGCAATTGCGGAAAAAATCTATGAGCGGCACACTTTTTTGTCCCAGTGGCTTACCTCTATTGGCGTAGACCCGGATATCGCCGCAGAAGACGCCTGCCGCATGGAGCATGTCATCAGTGCGCAGAGCTTTGAAGCAATCAAGGCATATACAAAGCAAGACAATGCAGGAAAGTAACAATACGGCGCAGCTTTTCAAAATCGTAGACCCGCTGCTGCACTGGTACCATGAAAACGCCCGCCGTCTTCCCTGGAGAGAAAATACTGACCCGTACCGCGTTTGGGTTTCGGAGATCATGCTCCAGCAAACGCGGGTCGCGGCAGTAATTCCCTATTTTCTGCGGTTTATGGAGCAGCTGCCCTCCATTGAGGCCCTGGCAAATGCTCCCTGGGATCAGCTGATGAAGCTGTGGGAAGGGCTGGGATATTATTCCCGGGCCAGGAATCTGCAAAAGGCGGCCAGGGTAATCTGTGAAAAATACGGCGGTGTGTTCCCCGATCGGTATAAAGATATCCTGTCCCTGCCCGGTATCGGCCCATATACGGCAGGAGCGGTAGCATCCATCTCCTTCGGACAGCCTGTGCCGGCGGTGGACGGCAATGTGCTGCGGGTCATTTCCCGCCTGCTGGAATGGGATGCAGATCTCACGGGAGAGGCCGAAAAAAAACGGGTAGCCGCTCTTCTTGTAGAAATCTATCCAGAGGGACAGTGCGGGGACTTTACCCAAGCACTGATGGAGCTGGGGGCCGTTGTATGCACTCCAGGCATCTCCCCCAAATGTGAGGCATGTCCCATTCGGAGTTTATGCAATGCATTTGCAGCAGGCACACAGGCGTCCTTTCCTGTAATCCCTCCCAAAAAGCCCCGAAAAATGGAAGAAAAAACGGTATTTCTCCTGCGCTGCGGCGACAGAGTCGCCGTACGCCGACGGGATGTAGGAGGACTGCTTGGCGGACTGTGGGAATTTCCGGGCACAGAGGGGCATTTAGACTCTGATGCAGCGGAAGATTGGTTGAAGGAACATGGTATAGATTTTACAGAAATATCCCCAGGAACCAAGAAGAAGCATATCTTTACCCACATCGAATGGCATATGGACTGCTTTCTAGTTTTATGTAAAAATACAAATCCAGCATTTACCTGGGTCACAAAACAAGAACTTGAGGAGAAGATTTCACTGCCTACAGCGTTTCAAAAGTTTTTAGGAGAACTGTCCTTGTAAAATGTAACGTCAATGCAGACATAGCCCACAGAGTTGCTTTGCAACTCCCAACAAGAGGGCCTTTAACGCTATGCCTCCCCTGTGTAAGGGGAGGTGTCGACGTAGTCGACGGAGGGGTTGTAAAAGAGAACAATCCCCCTGTCTCCGCATGCGCGGAGACATCCCCCTTTACACAAGGGGGACTTTTTACCGAAGCCTCCCCTGTGTAAGGGGAGGTGGGCTTTGCGGAGCAAAGCTCGGAGGGGTTGTTCCTTAACTGTTTCTTTGCATAAAAGAAATCCAAGCCTTTGCTTGACAGGGTTTGTGGCAGATGTTATAATGATACTTACTTTATAAATGTATAATCAATGAGGTGTGCGCTGCGATGAAATGGACTTCTCTCAACGACCTGCGGGAGCAGTTTTTGTCCTTTTTTGAATCCAAGGGACATCTGCGCCTGCAGAGTTTTTCCCTGATTCCCGTAAACGATAAATCTCTGTTGCTGATTAATTCCGGCATGGCTCCTATGAAACGGTATTTCACCAGGGAAGAAGAACCGCCAAGCAATCGGGTGTGCACCTGCCAGAAATGCATCCGCACGGGAGACATCGACAATGTAGGGAAAACCTCCCGGCATGGTACCTTTTTTGAAATGCTGGGAAACTTCTCCTTCGGAGACTATTTTAAGGAGGAAGCCATTACGTGGAGCTGGGAATTCCTCACAAAAGTTCTGGAAATCCCAGTGGACAAGCTGTACCCTTCTGTTTATAAAGAAGACGATGAGGCGTATGCTATCTGGAAGGATAAAATCGGCATCCCACCGGAACGGATCGTTCGCCTGGGCAAAGAGGACAACTTCTGGGAGCACGGCAGCGGCGCCTGCGGCCCTTGCTCGGAGATTTATTTTGACCGGGGCGAGGCCCACGGCTGCGGAAAGCCAGACTGCTACCCTGGATGTGACTGCGACCGGTATGTAGAGGTTTGGAACAATGTATTCTCTCAGTACAACAGTGACGGCAAAGGCCACTATACGGAACTGGCCAGGAAGAATATTGATACAGGCATGGGGTTGGAGCGTCTTGCCTGTGTGA
>JAGZAC010000065.1 GCA_018370615.1 Clostridiales bacterium | reverse complement strand
AAGCGCTGCGGCAGGGAGGGAGCACCGAAGCTGCTTTTGGATGCCCACTTTGACGAAATCGGTATGCTGGTCAGCGATATTACAGAAGAGGGCTTTCTTCGGGTGGTTTCCGTAGGAGGACTGGACCGGCGGATTCTTCCGGCTGCGGAAGTGTTGATTTACGGAAAAGAGACGCTGTATGGAGTGATCGGCGCAGTTCCTCCCCACCTGCAAAAGGCGGAGGATCATAAAACTGCGCCGGAAATTCGAGATTTGCTTATCGATACGGGGTATGATGGAGAATCCCTGCGGCGCCTTGTGGACATTGGCACGCCCGTGGGCTTTTATGAGAAAACTGCGTCCTTGCTGGGAGGTAGAATCTGCGGTCGGAGCATGGACAACAAAGCCTGCTGTGCCGCCGCAATTCTTGCAGCATCGATGGTATCCCCGACAGAGATGGAGTGGGATTTGTATGTTACGTTGTCTGCCAGAGAGGAGGCAGGGATGGCGTCCGGCTGCAGCGCTGCGGCGCACCGTATTCGGCCGGATGCGGCGATTGTGACGGATGTAACCTTTGCTACCGCTCCCGGCGTGCGGGAGGACGAAAGCGGTAAAATGGGAAGCGGGCCGGTGTTGTCCCTATCCGCAGTGACAGACCGGCGGCTGACTCAGCGGCTGCTCCAGCTTGCACAGGAAAGGGAAATTCCCTGCCAGACCTGTGTGGATGCCTGCGATACAGGCACCAATGCAACCATGCTTTCTCTTGTGGGAGAGGGCATCCCTACGGCGGTGGTCAGCGTACCCATTACCTCCATGCACACATATAACGAAATCGCAGATACCTTGGATATAGAAAACGCGGCAAAGCTGTTTGCCGCGGCTGTGGGAAAGGGGGACCTGTACTGATGAAGCAAGATTGGACAACCCTATCCCTTTTGGAGGCGTTATCCTGCACCTTCGGTCCTTCCGGGTGTGAGGATGCGGTGGCAGATGTAATTCGCACCCATATTGCAGGGTGCTGCGACGAAATCCTTCCAGATTCCATGGGCGGCGTTATTGCCCGTATTGCCGGGACCGGCACGCCTTTGAATGGGCCGGTGGCGCCCAGGCGGCTGATGCTCTCCTGCCACATGGATGAAGTTGGGTTTATGGTGCGCTCCATTACGGAGGAAGGACTTTTGAAAATCTCCTCCATGTGCGGCAGCGACACCCGAGTGCTGGCCGGACGGAGAGTTTGGGTTGGCAGCGAAGTCTCCCAGGTGCAGGGAGTATTTGGAGTAAAACCCCTTCATTTGGTCAAAAAAGAGGACCTTGGCCGAGCGGTAGATGTGGAGGACCTATATGTAGATATCGGTGCTTCCAGTCGTGAAGAGGCGGAGAAAGTGGTACATGTAGGGGACTATGGCACCTTTGCAAGCGATTTTGTCCAGTTTGGAAAGGACGGAGGCTACATCAAGGGAAAGGCCTTGGATGATCGAGTTGGCTGTGCCATTTTGTGCAGCGTGCTGCGGCAGATGTATGTGTCGGGCCTGCGGCCAGCCTGCGACGTCTATTTTGCTTTTACCTGTCGGGAGGAGCTGGGAATTTCCGGGGCCCGCACGGCGGCTTACAAAATCGATCCGGACTTTGCCATTGTATTGGAGGCCACTGCCGCCGGAGATATTACCGGCACGGCGGACTACCGGCAGGTGGCCCATCTTGGCAGGGGCGGTGCGGTATCTTTGATGGATAGGAGTACTATCTATGACCGGCCGTTTACCGATTGGATTCTGAAGGTGGCAGAGGAAGAGAGCATTCCCTGTCAAATCAAACAATATGTCTCTGGTGGAAATGACGCGGGGCATATTCACAAATCCCGCGCCGGGGTTCGGTGTGCCGCCATCAGTGCGCCTGCACGGTACATCCACACAGCGTCCAACGTGGTGGCAAAAAGCGATATAGAGTCCATGGAACAGCTGGTCATGGCAGTGATCCGCCGTCTCGTTCCAAATAGATAAAGGTAGGATGTATGATGCGAAATATTTTGAAGCAACTAATAAAAGTCCCTTCCGTTTCTGGCAGGGAAGAACGCTTGGGCGCATACATTGCGGGAGAGATGCAGCCGTATTTTGATACGGTAGAAAGGGACGCCCTGGGGAATGTGATCTGCCATAGAGCGGGAGAGGGGAAAAAGCTTTTGTTCTGCGCCCATATGGATGAAATCGGGTTTATTGTGACCTTTATTGAAGAGGATGGATTTCTCCGCTGCGCTCCTGTGGGTGGTATTGATTTTCACGCAGCGGCATATTCTCGGGTAGTATTTGAAAACGGCCGGTCCGGTGTGCTGATCCCCGAAGAGGGGACCAAGCCGGAGGAGTACAAAGGAGACGCCTTCGTGGTGGATATCGGCGCAAAAAGCAGAGCGGAAGCAGCACGCCTTGTAAAAATCGGGGACTGCTTTTCCCTGGAGGGCCGGCTGTTTTCCCTGGCTGGAAGCAGAATCTGCGGCCGGCCTTTGGACGACAAGCTGGGGTGCGCTGTTCTCATGTCCGCGGCCAGAGAATCGGCTACGTTTCAGAATGACGTTACCTTTGTGTTTTCCGTCCAGGAGGAGGTGGGCCTGCGGGGCGCCCGCACGGCGGCCTTTGCCGTAGCCCCGGATTTCGGCATTGCCGTAGATGTGACTTTGACTGGAGACGTGAAAGGGGCAAAGCCCATGGCCGTATCCCTTGGAAAAGGTGCGGCGGTGAAGATAAAAGATAAAAGTGTCATCTGCGATGGATATCTTGCGGAAAAAATGGCAAGAATTGCAGAGGAGCACGGGATTTCTTTTCAGAAGGAGATTTTAACGGCAGGGGGAACAGACACAGCAGCCCTTCAGCTGGCAGGCGCAGGCTGCCGCGCAGGCTGTGTTTCCATTCCCCTGCGATACTGTCACTCCGGTGTGGAGACGGCAGATATGAAGGATGTGGAGGCGTGTCGGGATCTGGTGTGTGCCTTGGTACAGGCAGATTTTGCATAATTCTAATAAAATTATAAAAAATGTGAGCAAAAATCGTCTGTTTTTTGAATCTTTATGAACAAAACGAGCAAGTTGCACAAACGCTCAAATGGAATTTTGGATGAAAACCCTCTTTTCATTCGGAAGAAATGCTGATATAATATAGTTTAGAAAAATTGCGGCCTGGCCGCTCCAACCTGCCAAGGAGGATAAAAAATGGCAAGCTTATCCCTGAAACATATTTATAAAAAATATCCCGGCGGTGTAACAGCCGTATCTGACTTCTGTCTGGAAATCAAGGACAAAGAGTTTTTGATTCTGGTTGGTCCTTCCGGATGCGGAAAGACGACGACCCTTCGTATGATCGCCGGTCTGGAGGAAATTACCGAGGGCGAATTGTTTATCGGCGAGAAGTTGGTCAACGATGTTGCTCCTAAGGACAGAGACATTGCAATGGTGTTCCAGAACTACGCGCTGTACCCTCATATGACTGTGTTTGACAACATGGCGTTCGGTCTGAAGCTGCGCAAAACTCCGAAGGAAGAAATCAAGCGCCGCGTAGAAGAAGCTGCACGTATTTTGGAAATTACCCACCTTCTGGACAGAAAGCCCAAGGCGCTGTCCGGTGGTCAGAAGCAGCGTGTTGCGCTGGGGCGTGCAATCGTGCGTAAACCGATGGTGTTCCTGCTTGACGAGCCGCTGTCCAACCTGGACGCAAAGCTCCGTGCAACCATGAGAACAGAGCTTACGAAGATTCATCAGAGAATTGCTACTACTTTTGTATACGTAACCCACGACCAGACAGAGGCTATGACCATGGCTACTCGAATTGTGGTTATGAAAGACGGCCTGATCCAGCAGGTAGACACGCCTCAGAATTTGTATGACTATCCTGTAAACCTGTTTGTTGCAGGCTTTATCGGAACCCCTCAGATGAACTTTATTGAGTGTGTTCTGGAAGAAGAGAAGGGACAGATGTTCCTGTCCTTCGGACCTAACACCATCAAACTGCCCGCTGAAAAAGCGAACAATCCTATTCTGAAGGATTATATTGGAAAAGAAGTCATTATGGGTATTCGACCTGAGGATATTCACGATGA
The DNA here is from genome assembly GCA_018370615.1 of Clostridiales bacterium. Taxonomy (GTDB): domain Bacteria; phylum Bacillota; class Clostridia; order Oscillospirales; family CAG-272; genus Avispirillum. The sequence continues at coordinate 4,097 of JAGZAC010000065.1, read as the reverse complement.
TGAAACCTTCCTCAATGCTATGTCGGACAGCATTGTAGAAACAGACGTGGAAGTTACAGAGCTGATGGGTGCTGAAATTTATCTGTACCTGGTAAGTGAAGAACAGAACATGGTTGCCCGTGTTTCCAGCCGTTCCAAGGCTCGTGCCGGCGACGTGATCCGCGTTGCGTTTGATGCTTCCAGAATTCATTTGTTTGACAAGGATACAGAGCATTTTATTATTCACTGATAGAGTATAAAAAGCCCGCCGATAATCATCGGCGGGCTTTTTGTGTAATATAGTCTCCCCGGTACAAGGGGTCGTGCGCCGGGGGTTGTTTAGAACAATCCCCCAGACTCCGCATACGCGGAATCTGGGTCCCCGGAGATGCTGCGCATCTCCCCACAAGGGGGCCTTATTCCAATTTCTTTAGCCTCCCCTGTGTAAGGGGAGGTGAGCTTTGCGAAGCAAAGCTCGGAGGGGTTGTAAAGAGGAACAATCCCTCAGTCTTCGCATACGCGAAGCCAGCTCCCTTTGCACAAGGGAGCCTTATTCGTTCTAAGCCTCCCCTGTGCAAGGGGAGGTGGCGCGGTGAAGTCGCGCCGGAGGGGTTGTTGGAATAAGACAATCCCTCACCCGCTTCGCGGGAGCTCCCTTTACACAAGGGAGCCTTTTCGTTCTAAGCCTCCCCAGTGTGGGAGTTGCTACGCAACTCCTAGGGAGGTGTCAGCGTAGCTGACGGAGGGGTTGTAATAGAAACCCATTCTCCAATAAAACATCCCTGCCGAATTTTTCAGCAAGGATGTTTAATTTTATTCTTCTTCTGCCTGCGCTTTTGCTTCCGCAATAATCTTTTGTGCCTCTGTCGCAGGTACTTCCTCGTACCGCACAAACCGATAGGTAAATGCTCCCCGCCCTTGGGTCATGGCACGCAGAACAATGGTATAATCCTGGAGCTCTGCCTGGGGGGCTTCCGCTTCTACTACTGTGTAGCCCTTTCTTTCTTCGTCCGGGGACATCCCCATCACACGGCCGCGGCGTTTATTCAAATCTCCCATAACATCTCCCACCATAGAATCGGGAACAGAGATTTTCATTTCTCCCACCGGTTCCAGCAAAACAGGATTTGCCTGGGGCAGTCCGTTTTTATATGCAAGCTTTGCCGCTAGCTTAAAGGAGATTTCATTAGAGTCTACCGCATGGTAGGATCCGTCATACAAATCTGCTGCGAGATTTACTACGGGATATCCTGCCAGCACACCTTTCTGCATGGCCTCCAGCAGTCCCTTTTCTACAGCGGGGTAGAATCCCTTGGGCACTGTGCCTCCTACTACGGATTGTGTAAAGGTGAGCCCTTCCTCCGCGCCGGGAGAGAAAGTGATTTTTACATGGCCGTATTGGCCGGAGCCGCCGGACTGTTTCTTGTGCTTTCCTTCGGCCTGCACTGATTTTTTGATGGTTTCCCGATAGGGAATTCTCGGATCCGTATAAACTACCTTGGTGCCGTACCGATTTTTCAGCCGGGAACGAACTACATCCAAATGAATATCCGATATACCGGACAAGGTCAGCTGCTTGGTTTCTGCATTGTTCACATACCGCAGGGTAGGATCCTCCTCCAGCAGCCGTGCAATCCCTGTGGAAATTTTGTCCTCGTCCCCTTTGGCTTCAGCTGAAAGAGCCTTTGTCATGTAGGGCTCGGGGAATTTGGTTCCTTCATATTGTACCTTGACTTTACCGTACAGCGTATCGTTGGTGGCTGTGCCCGTCAGCTTGGACAGCACGCCAATATCTCCGCAGCAAAGACTGTCCACCTCTGTTTGCTTCTTACCCCGCAGGGTGTAGATATGGGCGGCCTTTTCCATCGCGCCGGTGCGTGCATTGGTCAGCGAAGCGTCCTTTTTGAGCGTTCCACTCATCACTTTGAAAAGGGACATCTTTCCAAACTGATCGGCTACCGTCTTGAAGATGAAGAGAGAGCAGTCTCCTTCTGGATCGATTGTGTAGGGCTTTACCTCGTCCCCTTCTATCACCCGCTCCGTCTTTTTTGCGGTGACTCTGGGGAAGGAATCCTTGATGGAGGTCATCAACGCGCGCACGCCCCACAGCTTGGTAACAGAACCGCTGTACACGGGAACGATGCTGCCGGAGATAATTCCCTCGTGCAATGCTTCGGCTGCTTCCTCTTTTGTGATTTCTTCTTCGGCGAAGAATTTCTCCATGAGCGCATCGCTGGTTTCAGCGATGGCCTCATTGAATTGCTGGCTGTATTGGTCTACAATGGCCGAAAGCTCATCGTCCATTGGCATTTCCGTTCGCTTGCCCCGTTCGTCATAGACGTAGGCGATACGGTCTACCAGACTGACAAATACCATTTCGCCGCCTTTTCTTACGGGAACCAGTACCGGGCAAACGCGGATTCCAAAGGCTTCCCGCAGCTGTTCGAATACTCTGGAGAAATCCGCTTCCGGATCGTCAAATTTATTGATAAAAAACACTTTGGGGATATTTGCTCTGCAGGCATATTCCCAAGCCAGCTCCGTTCCTACCTCCAGACCGGCTTTTCCGTCTACCATAATGACGGCGGCGTCTGCCGCGCGAATCCCTTCCAGTTCTTCCCCTACAAAATCCGGGTATCCTGGGGTATCCAGCAGATTTACCTTTATATCGTGATATGTAAAATTCGCAGTGGAAAGAGAGACGGAATAGTGCCGGGCAACTTCTTCCGGATCGTAATCTGTGACGGTGTTTCCATCTGTCACTTTCCCCATTCGGTCAATGGCTCCTGCGCAGAAAAGCATGGCCTCTGCAAGAGAGGTTTTACCGCTGCTGCCGTGTCCCAGCAGGCAGACGTTTCGGATGTTTTTGGTCGTAATTTCGGGCATAAATGCGGTGCTCCTTTTTTATAGTTTCATGCATAACAGCATTGGAATACGAAGGAAACTGCAGAAGTTTGTGATTGATACACAAAAACAGCACAGCTTTTTTGCAGTTATTATAAATATTATATAACAGATGGCGCCGTTATGCAAGGAGCGTCTTGTAGAATCCCACTCTTGTTTTTTGTATATTTTGTACAAATTTTGTAGACTTATACTAGCTTTGTGATGAAATATGCCAGCAAAAAGCATCCGGGGAAAGTGGTGATCCAGGCGAGCATTACCTGCAAAATTACATGTTTGTCCGTCTTTCTGCCCGCGCCCCCTGCAGCGCAGGCCACAGCTGTCATTTTTACATGGGTGGTGCTTACCGGCAGGCCAAACAGGGTCATAAGCAATAGGGATACGGCGCTGCCGATGTCTGCGGTGGCTGCGGTGAATGCGTCTACATCTGCCATTTCCCGCCCCATTTTCTCTACGATTCGTCTGCCGCCGAAGAGAGTGCCGCACAGCATTAGTATAGCACAGCAAAATACGGCGCCTCTGCTTCGGGTCAGCAGTCCCGCCGCTGCCATCAGTCCCAGAAACTTTTGCCCATCCTGCGCACCGTGCAGAAATGCGGTTCCCGCACAGCCGATAATGGAGGCGCCTTTCCAGGAGCGCTTTTCCCGCTGGGAACGCAGACTGCGGGCAGTGACGTATCCGGAAAGTCCACCTCCCAGGATAGATAAGAGCAGTCCTGCGGCAACCTTCGCCCATTGTATTTTGTCCGGCGCCGGCGCCCCCAGAGCTACGGCGGCCCCTGCCAGGGCGGCAAACAGTCCGTGGCTTTCGCTGGTGGGAATACCGAATATCCAAGCGGCTCCTGCCCAGATCACTACTGCGGCAAGGGCTGCTGTTACAGCTGTGCCTCCGGTTCCCGGCGGAAAGCTGGCCAGTCCGGATACGGTCTCATAGACGCCGGGAAACAAAGTGGAAAAAATGAGCATCCCCAGAAGATTCATACCTGCGGCGAGAAGCGCAGCTCTGGACAGCTTCATGGCGCCGCAGGCTACGGGGCCGGTAAGGGCGTTGGCGGCGTCGGTTGCCCCGTTGATAAAAACTGCCGCCGAAAAGGCTAAAAATATGAAAAACACTGCCCCTCCCATCTTTGCCGCAGTTGACAAATTACTGTAAAATAGGTATTATATACTTATGAAGAAAATAAATTTTCATGCGCAGATGGATCGTCCTCCTAT
>JAGZAC010000064.1 GCA_018370615.1 Clostridiales bacterium | reverse complement strand
GCGGCCACAAGTGCAATGCCTATAACAATAGGGACAAAAACTCCGGCCACTTTGTCGGCCAGCTTTGCAATAGGCGCCTTAGAGCTGGTGGCCTCGTCCACAAGACGAATAATCTGCGCCAGGGCCGTCTCGTCCCCCACCTTGGTGGCTTCCATTTTGAAATATCCGCTTTTGTTGATGGTAGCGCCGATGAGCTTGTCACCTGCTTGCTTATCCACCGGAATACTCTCCCCGGTGATAGCAGATTCATCTACGGAAGCGTTTCCTTCCAGGAGAACGCCGTCTGTGGGCACAGATTCTCCTGCCTTTACAATCAGCACATCTCCCGTTTCCACTTCCTCTACCGAGATAACCATTTCTACGCCGTCCCGAACCACGGTTGCAGTTTTAGGCGCCAGGTTCAGCAGTTTGTTGATGGCATCAGAGGTCTTTCCCTTTGCCCGGGCCTCAAGAAATTTGCCCAGGGTAATCAAGGTGAGAATGGTACCGGCGCCTTCAAAATACAGATCGTGGGTAAACTGACTGACCATGGCGGCATCTCCGTGGCCCAGCCCAAAGGCAATCTTATAGAGCGCATAAACGCCATAGACCAGAGACGCACCGGAGCCCAATGCAATCAGGGAATCCATGTTGGGCGAGCCGTGAAACAAGGTTTTAAATCCGGTATGGAAATACTTTGCATTGATAATGGCCACCGGAAGTGCCAGCAAAAACAGGGTCAAGGCATAGATCATGGAATTTTCCGCGCCGAGGAAAATTCCCGGCAGCGGCCAGCCCATCATATGACCCATGGAAATATAAAAAAGCGGGACGGTAAATACAAAAGACCAAATGACACGACGCTTCATTGTTTGATACTCTTTTTTTGCGTCGTTTGCCGGGGCGTTTTTCCGGCCGGCGCTTTTTCCTTTTGCGTTCTGCAGGGAAGCGCCGTATCCCGCCCTGACCACTGCGTCGATGATTTTATCACTGTCCAGCACACTGTCGTCGTAGTCTACAGCCATGCTGTTTTTCAGCAGGTTGACAGAAACCTCTTTTGTCCCCGACAGAGAAGATACACTTTTTTCCACACGGGACGCACATGCCGCACAAGTCATGCCTGTAATATTATATCTCTGCTGCATAATCGGTTCCTCCTTTTATTCTTTATACCCATACGGGGTGTAGGTATCTTATATTTAGTATAGCAAAAAATCTCTTCGATACAACGCCCAAATAGAATCGTTTTTTGCCCAAACGGAAAAACTTTTTCATGTCCTGAGACGAAATGCTTCATTTTTTGTCCTTACAAGGAATCTACAACCCCTCCGTCAGCTACGCTGACACCTCCCCTTGCACAGGGGAGACTTGGGGTAGGTAGGCCCCCTTGTGGGGAGTTGCGTAGCAACTCCGGGGGCATGTCGACATATTTTTTGTCTTCAAGGCCCCCTTGTGGGGAGTTGCGTAGCAACTCCGGGGGCATCCCGCGTAGCGGGTGGGGGATTGTTCTGCTTATACAACCCTTCCGCCACGCTACGCTGTGCCACCACTCCGACATCTCCTGCGGAGCTGCACCACAGGGGAGGCTTAAGAGGAAGGGCTTAGCCGTAGGGCACACCAAAAAGACCTTTAGCAAGGAGGTGCTTTGTCCTGATTTTACCTTTTTATTATATCACCACACCAAAAGAAGTACAAGTCTGCGAAGACACCCCTTATTAGATTTGCCCAAAAAGAAGCACTTTTAATCCAAACAGAAGCAACTGGCGCAAATGTATTGACCTAGGACGCGTGCACGTATATACTATACATAAACGATTAAGCAATCGTTAAATAATAAAATGAGAACGGAGTACAAGCATGAAAAAGACATACAAAATTGAGGTTGACTGCGCAAACTGCGCAAACAAGATGGAGGAAGCCGCTCGGAAAACGCCCGGTGTGAAAGAGGCAGTGGTGAACTTTATGACCCTCAAAATGAATGTAGAATTTGAGGAAGGCTGGGATTTCAAGGATGTAATGCAGCAGGTCCGCAGGAACTGCAAAAAAGTGGAAGACGACTGCGAAATCTACCTATAAAAGCTCCGTAAGGGGGAAACAGATGCAGGAGGGATAGTAATGCAGGAACTTATTGTCAACGGCTTGCTTGCCGTCATTATCGTTATGGCAATCGTGCTGCTTTGCATAGGAAAACGAAAAAACAGCGGCATGACAAAAAAACAGAAGGTCATGCTGGGCCGTATTTTTGCCGCCACTGTTCTGCTCTTGGTGCTGCAGCTTTTGCCGGAGAGCCTGTTCGCCCAGATAGACGTTTTCCTTCCTGACGCAGGATATTGGGTGCGCCTGGCACTGTATCTGGCGGACTACCTTATCATTGGGTACGACATTCTCATCAAAGCCCTGAAGGGCATCAAAAACCGGCAGATTTTCGATGAAAGCTTTTTAATGGCCATTGCCACCATAGGTGCCATTGCCCTGGCCCTGTATGCCCGGAGCGGAGATTATACGGAAGCCATTGCCGTGATGCTGTTTTATCAAATTGGTGAGTGGTTCCAAAGCTACGCCGTGGGCAAAAGCCGCCGCAATATCAGCGAACTGATGGACATCCGCCCGGACTATGCAAATGTGGAGCGGAATGGAACATTGGAAAAGGTGGATCCGGACGAGGTTGGTATCGGCAGTGTAATTGTGGTGCAGCCTGGCGAAAAAGTCCCTATTGACGGTGTTGTGATGGAGGGAACCTCCAGTCTGAATACCAGCGCCCTTACCGGCGAAAGCCTCCCGCGGGATGTAGGAACAGGGGATGAGATCATCAGCGGATGTATCAATATGACTGGTGTGCTGAAAATCCAGACCACCAAGGAATTTGGAGAGTCCACCGTGTCGAAAATATTAGATTTGGTGGAAAATGCCAGTTCCCGCAAATCCAAGTCGGAGGATTTTATCTCCAAATTTGCCAGGATATACACCCCCGCGGTATGTATCGCCGCTCTGGCGCTGGCAATCCTTCCGCCGCTTGTCCGTATGCTGGGAATGGGACTTGCCGCCCAGTGGGGCGTGTGGATCTATCGTGCGCTGACTTTCCTGGTAATCAGCTGCCCCTGTGCACTGGTGATCAGTATTCCCCTCTCCTTTTTCGCAGGAATTGGCGGAGCCAGCAAAGCAGGCGTACTGGTAAAAGGCTCCAACTACCTGGAAACGCTGTCCCAGACAAAAATCGTTGTGTTTGACAAAACGGGGACCCTAACGCAAGGGGTGTTTGAGGTCAACGGCATCCACCACAATGAAATGGAAAACGAAAAGCTGATCGAATACGCAGCGCTGGCGGAAAGCGCTTCCTCCCACCCCATCAGCAAAAGCCTGCAGCGGGCCTATGGCAGGGAGATTGACCGGAGTCGGGTGACAGACATTCAGGAAGTCAGCGGAGAAGGGGTCATTGCAAAGGTAGACGGCATCCCGGTAGCGGCGGGCAACGACAAATTGATGGACCGACTGGGCATACAGTACATCGGTTGTCACAGCGTCGGCACCATCATCCATATGGCCATCAGAGGAGAATATGTGGGGCATATTGTAATTTCCGACGTTGTCAAACCCCATTCCAAAGAAGCAATTGCCGCACTGAAGGCAGCGGGCGTCCATAAAACGGTTATGCTTACCGGCGACATGAAGAAGGTAGCCGATCAGGTAGGAGCGGCTTTGGAAATCGACCAAGTTTACAGCGAGCTGCTTCCCGCCGACAAAGTGGAAAAAGTGGAAGAACTGTTGAAAATGAAGCCAGAGGGAGCGAAACTGGCATTTGTTGGGGACGGCATCAATGATGCACCGGTTTTGCGCCGTGCAGATATTGGAATCGCCATGGGCGCCATGGGCTCCGACGCGGCCATCGAGGCGGCAGACGTAGTGCTAATGGATGACGACCCCATGAAAATTTCCAAAGCGATTCGAATTTCCCGCAAATGTCTGGGTATTGTTTATCAGAATATCGTTTTTGCCATTGGTGTGAAATTGATTTGTCTGATATTGGGCGCCATCGGTATTGCCAATATGTGGCTGGCGATTTTTGCAGATGTGGGAGTGATGATCCTTGCCGTTTTAAATGCAATTCGGGCTTTATTTGTCAATAAGCTGTAGTTTTGCTTTGTTTCTAATAACAACCCCTCCGTCAGCTTCGCTGACACCTCCCCTTACACAGGGGAGGCAAAGAAAAAAGTCCCCCTTGTGTAAAGGGGGATGTCGCGCAGTCGACAGGGGGATTGTTCTATTTACAACCCTTCCGTGCTTTGCTTCGCAAAGCCCACCTCCCCTTGCACAGGGGAGGCGAAGAAAAAGTCCCCTTGTGTAAAGGGGGATGTCGACGCAGTCGACAGGGGGATTGTCTGTTACAACCCTTCCGAGCTTTGCTTCGCAAAGCCCACCTCCCCTTGCACAGGGGAGGCAAAGAAAAAAGTCCCCCTTGTGTAAAGGGGGATGTCGACGCAGTCGACAGGGGGATTGTTCTATTTACAACCCTTCCGAGCTTTGCTTCGCAAAGCCCACCTCCCCTTGCACAGGGGAGGCGAAGAAAAAAGTCCCCCTTGTGTAAAGGGGGATGTCGACGCAGTCGACAGGGGGATTGTCTACTACAGCAATCCCCTTTTTCTTATACTTTTTTGTTTGAGAGGTCTTACGCTTCTTCCTGCTTCTCCGGACGCGGTCCACGCCGCCGGCGCTCGATTTTGTCCGCGCCCTCGTAACAAACGACGATTTTGCGGTTTTCGTCCCTGCCCACAGAATGGGTGGATACATTTTCAATATCCTGGATTTCCGAATGAATAATCCGCCGCTCAAAGGGATTCATAGGCTCCAGCACGATATTTCTGCGGTATTTTTGTGCCTTCGCTGCGGTGCGCCGCGCCAGACTGCGGAGCGTGTCCTCCCGCTTGCGCCGGTAATTTTCAATATCTACAATGATTTTGACAAAATCCTTGGAGGAGCCGCCGCCCTTGCGGTGGGTGCACAGATTCACCAGATACTGGATGGCGTCCAACGTCTCTCCATGGTGGCCGATGAGAATACCGGCGCCCTCTCCGGAGATTTCTATCCGAGGATACGTGTTGCCGCCGATGCCGGAGGGCTCACTGCCCACAAATTCCGCCTTTGCATCTACCCCCATATCTGTCAGCAGGGTGGAGAGGAAATTCAGTGCGCACTGGCGCTCTTCTTCGGTGATTTCAATTACCTTGGGCTCTTTTATTTCCCTTTCCTGGGGTGCAGCTTCTGCTTTTTTCGCAGGAGCCTCCGGCGCCTTAGCTGGTACAGGCTCTGCTTCCTTCCGCGCTTTTACGGGAGCGGCCGGCTTTTCTTTTTTCTCCAGCGCGGGTTTCTTTTGTGCGGGCTTTTCCGCAGGAGTACTTTCGTCTCCTCCCTTGTTGGTGGTGACCTTCAGCCCCTTAATGGATGCCACAATACCGGACAGGTCGGTGTCTTCCTCCTGCTCGTCGGCAATGATTACTTTGATTTTTGCCGGGGAAGCGCCGATCCCGAAAATTCCCTTCTTTGGCATTTCCAAAATCTCATACTGCACGTTTTCCCCGCTGTATTCCGACTGTGCCTGGGCCATTGCCTCTTCAAAGGTTTTGCCGGTAATAATGATTTCTTCTGCCATTTCAAACTCCATATGATTTCTGGCGCAGTTTGCTTTTTGCAAAATGCGTGCGAGATTTTTTCATTTTTATTTTTTCTTATAACGCTTGCTGCCCTTGTCTTCTTTTATGACCGGTGCTTCCGATGGATCCACCGGCGGCTGGTCTTTCTCCGCCTCTTCTTTTTTCTCTGTTTCAGCTTCTTTTAGGGCAGGGGCCTTCTTCTTTGCCGTGACAGCCGGCTCGTCGTCATCGTCGTCGATGTGGTGGAGGGAGCGCTTCTTCTCTCCGCCCTCTCCCGCTGGCAACGTGCCGCCACTGTGCTTCTTTTTCTTCTTCGAGGAACCGTTCAGTTCCCGTTCCGCCGCTTTGTAATCTTCTTCTGTAAAGGTGGGCGGCGGCATGAGTTTATACAAAATAATTTGCTGCAGGGTCGCCGCAATAGAACGGTAAATCCAGTAGATACCTACTGCCGCAGGCATGTAGAAGGACACATACACAGAAATCAGCGGCGTGGTATACATCATGATTTTCATGGAAAGACTGTTCTGCTGCTCTTTTGTCGCAGGATCCTGGTACGTAAACTTGCGGGTGATGATCTGGCTGACAACCATGACTACGAAGATGAGAATCGGCACCAAAATCAGCACGGAGGTAAATTCCGGTGTTAGAGACATATCAAAGCCCCCGATGGAGAAGGTGGGGAGCACGGAAGGAGTGTGCCCGCCCAATAGCTCGGTGCAGTGGGCCGTATCCTCTTTATGTTCCAGCAGGTACCGCAGAATTTCGTACTGCTGGGTCCGCAAATCGCCGCTGAGCGGGATGCCCGCGTTTTTGAAATTCTCAATGACCTGCGTGACCACGCTGCTGTCAAACCGGCCGATGCCGCAGATAAAACGCAGGGGATTGACAATAACCTGATACAGCGCCAGAATAATAGGCAGCTGAATCAGCATGGGAAGACAGCCCCCCATGGGGTTGAAGCCGTTTTCCTGGTACATTTTCTGGGTTTCTTCCTGCATTTTCAGCCGGGTAGCCTGGTCTGTTCTCCCCGCATATTTTTTCCGCAGCGCGGCAACTTTAGGTGCCAACGCCGCCTGCTTCAGGGAATTTTTGTGGGTCCGAATCCCAAAGATAAAGCAGAGGAGTAGCTGGATCAGGACCGTAAACACGGCTAGCGCCGCCAGATAGTTGGGAAAAATCCAGCAGCAGAACTGCATGACGTACCCAAAGGGAATAATCAGATAATCAAAAAAACTCATGTATTCGCGTTACCTTTCCGAGGTTTTACAGGGCGGTCAGTCCTTTTTTCCTTTTCGCTTCCCGCGTTTGGGGACGGGATCGTATCCGCCCTTGCCCCAGGGATTACACCGGAGAACCCGCCACAGGGACAGGGCAAGGCCCCGTACCACGCCCCACTCCTCGATGGCGAGGATACAGTACTGGGAACAGGTGGGGGTAAACCGGCAGCGCGCCGGCAGGAGGGGAGAGAGGACTTTTTGGTACAGGCGCACCGGCGCCTGAAATATTTTCTTAAACATCACTGCTCCCGGCCGCGCTCCGGCCGCCTGATTTTTTGCCGTATGAGACAAGCATGTCCACTTTGCGCAGGCAGTACTGCAAATCACGCAAAACGTCCTGCATTTTGGAAACCGTGGCGGCATGCCTTGCGGTAATCACCACAAGATAGCCTTTCTTCACGCCTAATTCTGCGTCTGTGATTCTGTATGCTTCGCGGATGAGCCGCTTTGCACGGTTGCGGGCCACGGCGCCTCCGATTTTTTTTGAGGCGGAAATACCTACGCGGTTGACAGTTTGCTTCATGGGATTGGCGGCGCGCAGCGCACGCGCCTTTTTATCGCCCAGGACGTATACACAAATCGTTTTTGCCGCGGCACGGCGGCCGCGGGCGTATGCTTTTTGGTATAGATGATTTTCGCAAATGGCGATCTGCTTCACATCTGTCCTCCCGGGAACTACAAAATTCTGCATAAAACGCTGTAACGAAAGAATGCCTCCGAAAGGTCCGGGGGCCGGATCCACGACGGAGGCGGGCGGGAAATCCCCGCAATTTCTCATGGGACAGGCTTGAGGCGCCCCGTTTTAGTGCGTCAGTCTTGCTCTGCCTTTTGCACGGCGTCTCTTCAAAACTTTTCTGCCGTCGGCGGTTTTCATTCTTTTGCGGAACCCGTGTTCCTTCTTTCTCTGACGCTTTTTCGGTTGATATGTCCGGAGCATATTCGCACCTCCTTACGATGTATCGAACATTTGATTATTTTCTAAATTTATTTGGACAACTCGTCCGCAGACGCATAGGCAATCCTTATTATACATAGAAAGCAGCGTATTTGTCAAGAGTTTTCTAAAATTTTACTGGGAGGGGCGGCGTTTTTGCAAAGGTCAAACTACATCTTGTACTTTGCCCTCTCCCGTGGTACAATAGAAACAGAATAAGACTTTGGCAAAAGGGGAGCTTACATATGTATGATTATTTGATTGTCGGCGCCGGACTGTTCGGCGCAGTGTTTGCCCACGAAGCTGCGGCGGCGGGCAAGTCCTGTTTGGTCATCGATAAGCGGGACCATATTGGGGGCAATATATAC
>JAGZAC010000063.1 GCA_018370615.1 Clostridiales bacterium | reverse complement strand
GCATATTACACCGAAGTCGTAGCAAAAGCCTTCGGCGATCGGGTAAAATGGTTCATTACCTTCAACGAGCCCCAGTGCTTTTTGGGAATGGGGTATTACGACGGATGCAACGCACCTGGAAAACGCCATGGCTTGGAGGATATGGCGCAGATGCTGCACAACATGTTTCTTGCCCATGGAAAGTCTGTGCTCGCCATCCGCAGATACGTGCCGGGCGCAAAGGTGGGGTATGCGCCGACCTGCGGCGTGAACATGCCGTTGACAGAAACGGCGGCGGACGTTGCCGCGGCGAAAAAGAAATATTTTAGCGTGGATCCCGGGGCTTGGATCTGGAACGTAGTGCTTTGGAGCGACCCGGTTGTCCTGGGCCGGTATCCGGAGGAGGATCCGTTTTTTGCCGAGCAGTTCCGCCGGTACCTGCCGAAGCAGTATCAGGACGATATGGAGGTCATTTGCCAGCCCCTGGACTTTTACGGCCAGAATATTTACAACGGGTCTCTTTGGAAGGCGGACGAAGCTGGAGAGCCTGTGTGGGTAGCGAATCCGGTGGGCAATCCCCGCACGGCCAACGGCTGGCCCATAACGCCGGACGCCCTGTATTGGGGACCGAAGTTTTTGTATGAACGGTATGGTCTGCCGATTATAATTACTGAAAACGGGATTTCTTGTCACGATGTAGTATCCTTGGATGGTAAGGTTCACGATCCGAATAGAATCGATTTTACTCATCGGTATCTGCGTTCTTTGAAGCGTGCTGCTGACGAAGGTGTGGATTTGCTGGGATACTATCACTGGTCCCTTTTGGACAATTTTGAATGGGGTGCAGGATATACGGAACGCTTTGGCTTGGTGTTTGTAGATTATGCTACGCAGGAGCGAATTCCCAAGGATTCATTTGATTGGTACCGGTCTGTTGTAATGGCCAATGGAGAAACTCTTTAACAAGGAGTAAGTTATGAGAAAGATAGCGGTGATTCTCAGTTTGACATTGCTTTTGGGTCTGCTGGCCGGGTGCCAGGGGGAAGAACAGCAGCAGGAGACGGAGGGCTCTTCTTTAAATGTACAGACAACCACTTTAAACGGCGATGCATTCACTGCGGCGGATTTTGCAGACAACAGGCTGACGGTTTTCAATGTTTGGGCTACCTGGTGTCCACCCTGTGTGGCAGAGCTGCCCCATCTCCAAAAGGTCAGTGAAGAATTCAAGGAGGATGGAGTTGCAGTGATCGGCGTTCTCCAGGACGGTGTGACAGAGCTGGGGGAAAGCGATTCCGATGTAATTGCATCGGCAAACACCCTTCTGGAGGATGCGGGAGCAGATTATCCGGTGATTTTGCCGGATGCTACGCTGCAGCAGACGTTTATTCGCACAATGCAGTATTTTCCCACCACGTTTTTTGTGGATGCAGAGGGAAATGTGATCAAGAGAGTGGAGGGTGCGAGGGAGTATGAAGATTGGAGCGAACTCATTCAGGAGACCTTGGAAGAGATGGATGGATAAAACGCTGCTTCTCCAGGTGCTGTTGATTGCGGCCGGCGTCTTAGCGGTGGCCGCGGGAATTTACCGGGATGAGGTGCGCACAGTGCTGATGAAAGCAATTTATATATGTCTGGAGTGTATCGGAATTGGCTAAATGGCCCCTTAGTTTCAGAAAAACGGTACAGAGTGCATGGACCGTTCTGACAAACGGATATATTATCGGCTTTTTTCAGGGGAAAATCTACAACGGGAAACTAAAGAATCTCTGTGTTCCGGGACTGAATTGCTATTCTTGTCCGGGAAGTCTCGGCTCCTGTCCCATCGGTTCCCTGCAGGCGGTGCTGGGGAGCGCAAAATATAAATTTTCCTTTTATTTGCTTGGATTTTTCCTGATTGTAGGGACGGTGCTTGGCCGTTTGGTTTGCGGCTTTTTGTGCCCGTTTGGACTGATCCAGGAATTGCTTTATAAGATTCCTTTTGTAAAGAAAATTAGGACCTTTCGGCTGGACCGTCCCCTGCGATGGCTGAAGTATATTATTCTATTGGTGTTTGTTATCCTGCTTCCTATGTTTATTGTAGATGCTGCCGGCACTGGTTCTCCCTGGTTCTGTAAGTGGATCTGTCCTGCCGGAACCCTGGAGGGCGGGATCCCTCTTGTATCCACTAATCCTGCGCTGCAGGCTGTCATTGGGTTCCTCTTTCAATGGAAGCTGGCGATTCTTGCCGTTACAATACTTTTGTCCATAATGATCTATCGCCCGTTCTGTAAGTACATCTGTCCCCTTGGGGCCATCTATGCGCTGTTCAACAGGGTTTCCATTTACCGGTATCACGTGGATCGTGACAAGTGTACCGGCTGCAAAAAGTGTGAGGCGGCTTGCCCTATGCAAATCAGTCCCGTGCGGGAAGTAAATCATGGAGAGTGCATCCGCTGCGGCGGATGTAAGTCCGTTTGCCCTGCCAGGGCGATTTCTTCCGGATTTTCCATAGGGAAACGGGAAGAGAAAAAGAAGCTGTTGCGTACAGAGAAAGAGAAGTCCTGACCTAGTCAGGACTTCTTTGTCGGTTGACATCAATTCCAGTTTGTGGTATACTTACACCTATATTGTAAAAGATAAAGTAAAGATAAGGTACATAAAAATGCGCGGCAGAAATTCAATTATAAAAAATGTGGCGTTTGGATTCGGGTCTAAGGTGATTGTTATCGCTTTGGGAATCATTCTTCCGAAGCTGATGATAGAATCCTTTGGCTCTGAAATCAACGGGTTGCTTACAACCGTAACGCAAATTTACACATATGTCGCACTCCTAGAAGCCGGAATCGGCACCGCCGCTGTCAATGCTTTATACAGGCCTCTGGATAAAGGAGACCGAAATGCCGTCATCAATGTAGTTTCTGCGGCCCGCCGGTATTTCCATGAGGTGACATATCTGTACTTTGGGGCAGTTGTTTTGTTTGCCGTCATTTATCCATGGTGTGTTTCGGCAGATATCGACAAAATGACAATTTTCTGGGTGATTGTGATCCAGGGAATGTCAGGCTGTGTCTCCTATTATTTTTGTGCTACTTATAATCAGCTGCTGGAGGCGGACGCCCATCGATATGTGACGGAAAATGTGGAGCTTTGCGGGTATGTATTGACTTCCATTGCAAAAATTTTACTGATTTCCGCAGGATTTAATGTCATTGCCGTACAAATTGCAAACTTTGTGCTGGCAATCGTAAAGGTTTTGATTACGTACGCCTATTGTAAAAAGAAATATCCTTGGATCACATACAGAAAGAACGCGGACAAAAACCTCCTGGAGCAGCGGGGCGCATTTGTTATTCATGAGATATCTACCGTAATTTTTTCCAATACGGACGTGGTAATTCTTTCATTGTATGATTTAGGGCTTGCCAGTGTGTATGGGGTATACAATTTAATATTTAACGCCCTAAATACTTTGATTAATACAGTAAATGCCGGGCTGGGGTTCCTGCTGGGGCAGAATCATTATAAAGACCGCAAAAAGTTTTTGCTTTTGTACGACACCTACGATACCGTTTATACCGGTATGGTGTTTGTGATTTTTAGCATTGCATATGTTTTAACGCTGCCTTTTATGTCCTTGTATGCGGTTGATTTTAAGGATGAAAATTATATTATCTCCTATCTCCCGCTGTTATTTACGCTGATTAATCTTATGTCCGGCACGCGTATGGTTGCATCTCGTCTTATCAGTGTTACGGGAAACGCGAGAAAAACGCAGGCCAGGAGCATTGCAGAAGCAATAATCAATATAGTGGCGTCGCTGATCTTGGTACAGTTTTTCGGTATTTATGGTGTATTGCTAGGTACGATTATTGCGCTTCTGTATCGAATGAACGATATGCTTATTTTTGCAAACCGCCGTATCTTAAAGCGGAGAGTGATAGAAGGGTATAAGAACCTCCTTGTCAATGGAGTTGTTTTTGCTGTAATTGTTGTCATCAATGAGCAAATTACTCTCCATGTAGATAACTATGGTTCGTTGGTATTGCTTGGCATTGTAGTATCCTTGATTATAGCGGCGGTATATCTATTGGTCAACTGTCTTTGCAATATACGGCTGCTGAAGAATATAAAAATAGTTTTGCAGGAACGAAAGAATCTACAGGCGGAAAATCTTGTGCCGCAGAAAATTTATGTGGAAGTGACTGCAAAATTTGATGTGGAGGGAAATATTACGCCCATATCGGTTCGCTGGGAGGACGGGAGCGTATACGAGGTCGATGAAATTCTTGACGCCTCGCAGCATGCTACCGGCAATACAGATGGTCGGTATATCTGTATGATCCACGGACAGGAACGGCATCTATGCTTTGAAAATTCTCGATGGTTTGTGGAAGAATCGTTGCCCTGATGCCTTTTATAGGCCGCTTTTATAAATCTATAGAAGGAGCATCGCCGCTGATTGGGCTGTGACATAGATCAAAATTAGATAGGGAAGTGTCGGACAGCATGATTCCCCTGCGCAGAGTAGTTTGACCGAATCGGCGGCGGAGATCGTCTACCGTCTCTTCCAATTGCTCTTGTTTTTGCAGCGCAGAAATATCGGAAAGAAAAGACATTTGCTCTGTCTCAGGAAACAGCAGGTCGCATGCACGCACATTCAAACTGTGGATAGGCCGATCTCCCCAGTTGGAACAGACCAGAGCATAGGCTTTTTCAAAAAGAGAGGCTGCAGTTCTGTTTGGAATAGATAGGGGGCCCTGTCGTTCTATCCAGTGGAGGGAGTTGTCCCGAATGCCTACCTGTACTGTTTTGCAGATAAAGCCGTATTCCCGCATTCTGGCAGATACGCTTTCGCAGAGGGCGTAGAGTACGATACGCACATCCCGGTTGGAAACAAGATCCCGGTTTGTGGTAGTGCTGTTTCCGATGGATTTGATAAGAGATTTTGCGCCGATGTTGCTGACCGGAGAAGTATCCAGTCCATTGGCGAACATCCAGAGAGTTTTACCGTGCTTGCCCAGGAGGGACTCCAAAAACATTACATCTGTCTGGGCCAGCTCACCGATGGTTTCGATTCCGCACCGCCGGAGGCGGCTGCGGGTAGATGCGCCAACGTACAGAAGCTCTCCTACAGAAAGCGGCCACACAACTTCTTTGAAATTTTCCCGCCGGATGACTGTTGTAGCGTCCGGCTTTTTTAAGTCGGAGCCCAGCTTTGCAAAAATTTTGTTGTAGGATACTCCAATGCTTACTGTCAGCCCCAATTCTGCTTTGATCCGATGGCGAATGGTGTCGGCGATGGCACGGCCATTTCCATATAAGGAGACGCTTTCGGATACATCCAGCCAGCATTCATCCAATCCGAAGCTTTCCACCTGATCGGTGTATTCGCTGTAGATTTTCCGGACAAGCTTGGAAAACTTCATATATTCGTTATGGTGCGGCGGGACAAAAACGATGTCTTTGCACTTTTGCTTCGCCAGCCAGAGGGGGCTTCCAGTTTTTACACCGCACCGCTTGGCTGCCTCGTTTTTCGCCAGGACAATGCCGTGACGCGCTTCCCGGTCTCCCGCCACAGCTACAGGCTTGCCTCGCAGCTGTGGTCGATACAGACATTCTACGGAAGCATAAAAATTATTCAGATCAGAGTGTAAAATCACCCGTTCCAAAAAAATCACCTCTATCGAACAAATGTTCGTGATTATTATATATCTTTTTTCTGTATAAAGCAAGAGGAAAGTTTTGGAGCGGAGATTGCTGGAGAGTATGCTGTTATTATAAGAACAATCCCCCCGCCGGCTTCGCGGGATGCCCCCGGAGATGCTGCACATTTCCCCACAAGGGGGCTTTTTAGGTAGTGCTCTACAGACGCGCCCCTTTGCACAAGGGGCTTTTCTATATTACGCAATACCGACATGCCTTCGGAGGTGGTTATGCACCTCCCTGCAAGGGGCCATATGAAAAGCCTCCTCAGTGTGAGAGTTGCTGCGCAACTCCTAGGGAGGTGGCTCGGCGGCCCTACACCACCAGAGCCTCCCCTGTGCAAGGGGAGGTGGCTCGCCGCAGGTGAGAAAAACAATCCCTCACCCGCTCCGCGGGAGCCCCCTTTGCACAAGGGGGCCTTTCTATATTACGCAATACCGACATGTCTTCGGAAGTGCTTATGCACCTCTCTGCAAAGGGGCCTATTAATGTTAGCCTCCCCTGTGCAAGGGGAGGTGGCTCGCCGCAGGCGAGTCGGAGGGGTTGGTAAAGCATCTCTTTTCATACAAAAAAGAAAAAGCCCAAAGGCTTTTTCTCAATATACATATTATAATCATGTATGGTGCTTTATTTTAGTGTTCCTTCTCCTCCCATCAGCTTTGTCATATCTTCCACTCTTTCTATGGGGAAAGGGGGAAGTGCAATGGGCTTCATAGCAAGGGACATGAGCTTCATGGGGTTATCGTCTGCGGCAATTCTGTTGGAACTAAGGGTTCCGCAAATGCGGCAGCGGTGGATAAGTGCCCATTCGCCATTTTTTCTGATCCATACAGCAATGGGTTCCATTAAGCCGCCGCAGTCAGCCATCCTGTCGCCTGGTTCATTATCTAAGTGCTGGCTATACAGGCAGTTAGGGCAGTGATTTCTATGTTCGCTGCCTGCGCCCGCAGGAACTACGGTTCTGCCGCAAAATTTGCATACAAAAATGTCGCTGCACGGATGTGTTTTATAGTATCCTTTTTCAAATGCTCTTTTCTTATTTTCCCTCTTCATGTAAGGTTCCTCCAAAAAGTAAAATATACTTTTGGGAGGCTTGTGTTGGATTGTATTACGCAAACCTCCCGGTTAGCGAACAATCACCGAAACACAAATATTTATCATATACTCCTCCGAAAATAGTTTATTCAGAATTCTGACAAGCCCTATTATATAGTCGCGTTCTGCTTTTGTCAAGTATTATTTTAAACCTTACGTAAAAAGCACTCCCCGCAACAAGTGAGGGAGTGCTGAAAAGATGATAGTTTTACCTTTTTCTTTTTTTCGGAGCATGGACTTTCTTTCTTTTTTGATTCTTTCCGGAAAAACCTGCCATAAGGCCGCCTGCGCCTCCGGCGATGGGCACAAGAAGATATAAGAGAGAAGCGATTACCGGGGAAAAGGAGTTTTCGCCGCTTTCCTTAAAGGTAGAGGCGATGAGAATTACCGCGGTGAGCAGCAGTCCAGATACCAGTCCGCCTACAATGCCGCTTCGCTTGCCGGCGACGATGCCGCCTATGAGAGCGGAAATGTATAACGCGGCCAGGCCGAATACACTCAGATATTTATCTGGGTCCGGCATCATATAGCAGAATAGGGAAAAGAGCACCAGCAACACTGCTGCGATAATAATAGACCAAATCAATCCACGGACGGCGCTCTTCAGCAGCTTTCCGGCGCCGGCTGCCTTTTCATTGGTTGAAGTATTCATAAAAATATCCTCCGGAATTCTTTTGTACAAGAATATTCCGGAGGACAAACTTTTATGCCTCTTTTTCAGAAGCTTTTACATCAACTTTGCTGACTGCGCTCTTCAAAATACGGATTTTTGTTTTATCCCGGGTAGTTTCAATCACACAGGTTTCATCCTTAATGGAGATAATTTCACCGATGATGCCGCCGATGGTGGTGATTTCATCGCCCACTTCCAGTGAATTCTTCATTTCAGTTGCGGCTTTTTCCTGCTTCTTCTGGGGACGGTATAGGAAAAAATAAAAGATTACAACCAGAGCAACAATCATAATGATCGTTCCGATCCATTGACCGGGCCCGGCGTTTTCGGTGGTAGTTTCCAAAAATACGGGGAATAAATTCATAATAGAACCACGCTTTCCCCCTTCTCCTTGAAAGGGGCCTTTCTTTTCATAATAGAAAACTGGTAGATATTACTATTATACCTGGACATGCCTCGATATGCAAGGGCTTTTACAGAAAATTCATAAAAGATGAATGGAAAACAGGCGGCACGCATTTTCTACCGTTTGCGCGGCCATCGCCTCCGCTGGAAGGCCCGCACATGCAGCCATAGCTTCCAATGTGTAAATCATCAGAGCAGAGGTGTTGATTTCTCCCCGATGGGGTACAGGAGGAAGATAGGGACAATCTGTTTCAATCAAAAGTCGGTCCGGGGGTACTGCTGCGCAGGCGGCACGGACTTTTTCTGCGTTTTTATATGTGAGGGGGCCGCCGAAGGAAATATACCAACCCATTCTCACATATTCCCGGGCCATTTCCGCACTTCCGCTGTAGCTGTGGAGTACACCAATGACGTTTTTG
>JAGZAC010000062.1 GCA_018370615.1 Clostridiales bacterium | reverse complement strand
GCCTCCCCTGTGCAAGGGGAGGTGGTGCGGCAAAGCCGCGCCGGAGGGGTTGTTTCAGACTTACAATCCCCCAGTTTTTGCATACGCAAACATGCCCCCGGAGATGCTGCGCGTCTCCCCACAAGGGGGCCTTTTTCCCTTAAGCTCCCCAGTGCAGAAGTTGCTGCGCAACTCCCCACAAGGGGAACTTTTTTCCTTACGCCTCCCCTGTGTAGGGGGAGGTGCCGCGGTAAAACCGCGGCGGAGGGGTTGTTTCAAATCTTTCTCATTCGCCAAAGGACACCGCGCCGAACACGGATGCAATATATTTTGCAATATCCGTATTTTCCACAAGAGTGCTGTGAAACACCTCCGTACCGCCACCTATGGCATACACGGGCACCGGCACGCCTGTGTGCTCACCACCAGAGGTCCAGGCATAGCTGCCGTCCTCCAAAATTGTAAGCCCGCCAGTTTCATGATCTGCCGTGACAATCACAGCGATGTCTGGGTGACAGGCCGCCGTAAGGGCCGCATAAGCTACGCAGTCGTTGAGTCGGGATACCGTGCGTATCGTTTCACTATAATCCAATTTGGTGGCATATTTGTCGATCATAGCCTCTTCTGCCATGAGGAAAAAGCCGCTGTCATTCACCAATGCCGCGTGAATGGCCTTCTGCAGCTGCTCCAATAGGTCATCGTCGTCATAGCTGCACCATAAAAAATCACAGGCAAGCTCACTCTCGGCCAGCGCTTCCTGCTGCTGCCTTACAATGCTGTAATCATATCGGTAGCTGTGATGCACCAAAAAGGCATTGGGCGTCGCCCCGGTAATCCGGTCTGTGGAAAGGATCGCCGTAGTCCTTCCCGAAAGAGATGCAAGCTCTCGTACATTTTGTACGGAACGCAGGGACTCGGCATCGTCCCCCAAAAAGCTATCCGGCCGCATCCCCAGCACACCGTTGCGGGTTTTCCATCCAGTGGAAAGAGCCGTAGCCGCCGCTGCCGAATCGGTCACCCCGCCGAGGACATTTCCTGTAGAAGCGGTCCCCGCCGCTGGAAACTGTGCCGCCCAAAAGGTTTCCACAAAGTCTGCACCAGCAGAAATAACACTGCCGTCCGGACTTTGCACCTGTGCATCTGGATCGCAGGCCATGCGAATATGGTTTTGCCCCATCCCGTCCCCAATGATCAGAATTACACTTTCTGCTGTCTGTGGCTGATACTCCCGCACCAGCTTATCCTCCGGCACGGTAATGTCTGCCTGAGTGTTCCATCCATCGCTGCTGGAAAGCAGGGTATGGGTCAGATATCCCACACCGCCGCCTACCATAAAGTCCCGCCCAAGCAGCACAATTTTCGATCCCTCTGTGTAAATCATATAAGAAAGCGGAGAAAATTCAACAGAATTTTCGCTTTCGGCTCGGCTGGTATCACCAATCAAAATTTCATATTCCGATTCCGCTTTATCGTCAGTTACAATGGAGAGACGAACGCCGCAGCTGTTTTCCAATTCGTCCCGCAGCTGATCCGCCGCCCAAGCGGCAAAGGATGCGTCTTTCTCTGGAATGACAATCCGATACTGTTCCAAATCAACACCATTAATTGTAATAGAGGCATATCGGGTGCCCGGCTTGCTGATGCCCGCCAGATACTCCAGCAGCACCTGCATATCTGTCTCTGTGATGGCGCCGTCAAAACTCAGATCTGCATTTTCATCGGAAATGGGAGTAAACCGCCCAGACAGATACCGGGAAAGAGTGTATGCGTCCCAGGCGTCTACTACCCCGTCTCCGTTTACATCCCCAATCAGATAATCTGCCCGGATGGAACAGCCAGCGGACAAAAACAGACTGCACAGCAGGAGCACAGCGGCCGCCAGGGATAGAATCTTTGCTTTCATGTTTTATATGCGAACCAAAGAACCGGCCTAAAACCGCATTCGCTTCTTCCCTTTCTTCTGGCGCAGAATAGCTGTACCAAAGATATAAATCAGCGTAAAAATGATTGCGGCAACCAAAGTAGCTATAAAAAATCGGCTCTTTGTAAACTGTTCGATTTTGTAAAGCCCATACAGCAAATCACTCCTGGAGACATCTGTCGTAGCCACCAGCTGGGAAGTACCCAGCACTTCCCCGTCATAGATAGCGGTAACGCTGCCCACCACCTGCCCTTCGTAGACCGGTGCCTGAAGCTCCTCGCTGTTTGTAATATAGCTGATTTCAATTTCCTCCTCCACATTGACATCGGCGGGGAGGTATACCCGGAGGGTGTCGGTAGAAACCAATGTTACATAATCCACCGCAGTTGACAATGTTACCGGAATCTCACAGACAATCTGCTCTGGCGAGAGCACCTGGGTATATGTAAAGGAAGCAAAGGCCCATTCCAACAGGTTGGTGGCATTTATATACGAATATACCTGACCGTCTATGGTATCCGCGCCCATTACCACCACAATGTACGTCAGCTCTCCGTCTGTGGCAGCTGTGACGACACAGTTTCCTCCCTGGGGGGTAGAGCCCGCGTTCATGCCTCTGGCCTGGTCATTGTAATAATTGGTATCATAGTATACGGACAGCAGACAGTTGCGGTTGTGCAGTGTACGGGCCGCCGACATATTGGTTGCCGGCATGGCATACCGCACTGAGGAGGAAATCTCCATAAACAAGTCCAAACTATACGCATATTTCGCAATCTGTGCCGTATCCGCCGCCGTAGTGTACATATTGTCATCGTGCATTCCGGTGGGATTGGTGTAGTTGGTATGAAGTGCACCCAATTCCTTGGCCTTTGTATTCATCAGCGTCACAAACTCCTCCGCAGAGCCAGACACAGTATAGGCAAGCACATAGGCCGCATCGTTTGCGCCGTTGACCAGCAAGGCACGGAGCATACTGTCTATAGTGACAATCTCCCCCGCAGCTAGACCGATGTTGTTTCCGGATACTGCAGACATCATTTCTGCTGTGACCGTGACCGATTCATCCAGCCGCTCGGAAAGGTTTTCTATAGCCAGAATTCCCGTCATCATTTTTACCGTAGAGGTGGGATACAGCCGCTCTTCTGCGTTTAAGGTAAAAACAGCCTTGTCATTTTCCAAATTGTAAAGATAGATTCCGTCTGCGTTGGAAACCACAGGATCCTCCAACGCCGCAGATGGAACGCACAGCAAAAAAGCTCCTGACGTCAGGAAAATTACAGACAATAAAATTGCTGCTGCCCTTTTCGTTCTCTGCATGGAATTCCATCTCCTTTCTCTCAAAAGCGGCATCAGCCACCATATGTATCCTCAAAATAGCGGATTGTCGCTTCTATATCCTTCTGTACCTGCGCTTTCAGCGCCAAGACGTCGGCAAACCGAACTTCGTCTCGTAGCCGATGGTAGAAATCCACCTGGATTTCTTTCCCGTACAAAAGACCGCTGTAATCGATGATGTGGGTTTCACAGTTTACCGGAACGTGTCCGTCCGTTACAGTGGGCCGCACACCGATATTTGCCACCCCCAGAAAAATATCTCCTCCTACGTTGCAGGTACAGGCATAAATCCCGGACTGAGGTATAATATGCCCCTGTGGGAAGCTTTGATTGATAGTGGGAATACCAATGGTCCGTCCCAGCTGCTTTCCCTTTACTACGGGAAAACAAATGGAAAAGGGGTGTCCCAAAAGCTCGCCTGCGCTTTCCATATCTCCGTCCAGAATACAGCTGCGCACCGCGCTGGAGGAAACGATCCTGTTCTGCCACAGAACAGGTTTTTCTATGATCACCGGTATCCCTACCGCCGCAAGATATGTCCGCAGCGCTTCAGCATCTCCGGTGCCGCCCTTCCCAAAGCGAAAGTTAAAACCGCAGATCACGCTGCCTGCCCGAAGCCGCCTCGACAAATATTCCTGCGCAAATACAGCCGGTGTCTGTGAGCGGACCGCTTCAAAGTCCTCCAAAACGGCATAATCCAGGCCACAGGCGGCAAAAAGCCGCAGCTTGGACCTGGTATCGGTGAGGTACGGAACGGCGTCTGCAGGCTTTGCCAGGCTGGTAAAGGTCCATGCGGCGCTAAAAGGGCAGCCCGACTCCCTCGCTACAGTGAACAGCCGCTGATGCCCTCTGTGCACTCCGTCAAAATTGCCCAGTGCCACCGCGGCACCCGGCGGAAGCGCATCTACTCTGGTATATCCAGGCGCGCCTGTTTTGACATCGACGAATAATTTATAAACGGTCACGCGCCACACCTCCTGCCGGAATAATGAAATAGGGAAACTTAGTTCAGCCCCAAATAATACTTCACAAGAGCTCCCATAAGCTCGTCTCGGTCAATTCGGCAAATCAGCGCTCTTGCATTTTTATGGTTGGTGATATAAGTGGGGTCCTCGGAAAGAATGTATCCCACTAGCTGATTGATGGGATCGTATCCCTTCTCCTGGAGAGCCTGATAGACTGCGGTAAGTATTTCCCGAATCGCCCGGTCCCGCTCATCATGGAGAGAAAAAGTTTGTGTTTTTGCATGCGGTTGGTCTGCCATTTGTCAGCCTCCTTTGCTTAGCCGATTTGTTGAATGTCGTAAGGTGTTGTTTGATATACAAAGTAATTGAGCCAGTTGGAATACAATAAATTCGCATGACTGCGCCAGGTAACAACAGGTTCTTTAGTATCATCATCACCAGGAAAATAGTTTTCCGGGAGCATAGGGGACAGCCCAGCAGCCTTGTCCCGCAGATATTCGCTCCGCAGGGTATCGCCGTCATATTCCGGATGACCGGTAATGAAAATCTGACTACCCCCATGGTTGGAAACAGCATAAACGCCGACTCTGTCCTCCACACCGGAAGCCAGGATCTTCAGCTCCGGCACTGCCTCAATTTCCTGCCGCTGTACCATGGTATGGCGGGAATGGGGAACCATAAAGCTGTCGTCAAATCCCCGAAGCAAAATGGAGGTTTTCCGGTCTTTTTTGTGAGGGAATATGCCAGAGAGCTTCCTCTCCAGAGGATATTTCTGAATACCGTAGTGGTAATACAGCCCCGCCTGTGCGCCCCAGCAAATGTGAAGTGTGCTGGTTACATGGGTTTTGGACCACTCCATGACCTGACACAACTCGTCCCAGTAGGCCACCTCTGCAAAGTCCATCTTTTCCACTGGCGCGCCGGTAATAATCAGGCCGTCAAACTTTTCGTCTTTTACGTCCTCGTAGGTACGGTAAAAGGAAAGCATGTGCTCCGCGGCAGTATTGCGGGCCTTGTGGGAGGCTGTGTGGAGCAGCTCCAGCTCCACCTGCAGGGGAGAGTTTCCAAGCAGCCGTGCCAGCTGGGTTTCTGTCGTGATTTTTGTGGGCATCAGGTTCAAAATGGCAATTTTAAGGGGTCGAATGTCCTGCGTAATCGCCCGTGTCTCTGTAATGACAAAAATATTTTCGCTTTGCAGGGTTTCCGTCGCCGGCAAAGCATTGGGAATTTTTATAGGCAACGGCTTGTCCTCCGTCTTTTCTTACTTTATTATGCCCTGTTTCTACACTGCAGACAAGGCATTTTCAATGTCAGCCAGAATGTCATCGATATTTTCAATACCCACGGACATACGGATTAAATCCGGGCCGATGCCTGCGTCAATCAACTGCTGATCGGTGAGCTGCCGGTGGGTGGTAGAGGCAGGATGCAGTACGCTGGTGCGTGCGTCCGCCACGTGTACGACAATTTGGGCAAGCTGCAGGTGATCCATAAAACGCATCGCTGCGTCCCGTCCGCCCTTCACACCGAAGGACACCACACCGCAGGATTTTCCGCCCAGATATTTTTTGCATTTTTCATGCTGGGCATTGGAGGGCAGCGCAGGATTGTTCACCCAGGTGATTTTATCGTGTCCCTCCAGATATTCTGCCACGGCAAGACCGTTTTCAAAGTGGCGTTCCATACGCAGAGCCAGCGTTTCCAGGCCCAGGTTCAAAATATACATGGCAATGGGCTGGGGCGTGGTTCCAAGGTCCCGCATCAGCTGCACTCTGGCTTTTGTAATATACGCAGCTTCTCCAAAGTCCCGGGTATACACAACACCGTGATAGCTTTCATCCGGTGTGGTCAGTTCAGGATATTTCCCGCTCGCCTCCCAATCAAACTTTCCGCTGTCCACGATGACGCCGCCTACGACAGAAGCATGCCCGTCCATATACTTTGTAGTAGAATGCATGACAATATCCGCACCAAATGCAAAGGGACGGCAGAATACCGGAGTGGCAAAAGTGTTGTCCACTACCAGCGGCACGCCGTGAGCGTGGGCAATGGCAGAAAAACGCTCGATATCCAGCACATCCAGTGCGGGATTTGCGATGGTCTCTCCAAATACCAGCCGGGTTTTGTCATCAAACAGAGCATGAATATCTTCGTCTGTCATATCCGGTGTAACAAAGCGCACTTCAATGCCCATCCGCTTCATGGTCACGGCAAACAGATTGAGCGGTCCGCCGTAAATACGACAGCAGGATATAAAGTTTTCCCCGGCGCTGGTTATGTTAAAAATGGAAAGCAGGGCGGCAGCCTGGCCGGAAGAGGTACACATGGCACCTACGCCTCCCTCCAGGGCGGCAATCTTTTCTTCTACACAGGCGGCGGTGGGGTTGGAAATTCTTGTATACATATGCCCAGGCACAGACAGGTCAAACAGCTTTCCCAAATGTTCTCCGCTGTCGTATTTATAGGTGGTACTCTGATAAATGGGAAGCACCCGCGGTTCTCCGTTTGCGGGCTTCCAACCTTCCTGAATACATTTGGTTTCTATATGGAACTTCTTCACATCAACCTCTTCCTTTCTGTTTCCGGGTGCGTCAAGCTATACTGGGTTATTATATCATTATATAGTAATTTCTGGCTGATTTCAATAGAAACCCAGTAAATTCACAGTAAATTCAGACACGCGGGAGAAGTTGGCAGGAAAACAGCTTGCAAGAAATGCGGATTTGTGGTATTATATGCAGTATAGCAGTACTTTATGGAAAGGAGGCGTT
Source organism: Clostridiales bacterium (assembly GCA_018370615.1). Lineage (GTDB taxonomy): Bacteria > Bacillota > Clostridia > Oscillospirales > CAG-272 > Avispirillum. Next base: position 1,453 of record JAGZAC010000062.1, on the reverse strand, counting down.
TCCTTATGCTGGTCAGTCAAACAGCAGGCGGAAAACTTGGAATATATATACACGTTCCCTTTTGCTACAGCAAATGCGCATACTGCGATTTTTATTCTTTTGTTCCAAAAGATGAAACGATTTACGAGCGCTATGTAAACGCCCTGCTTTCCCATATGGAATATTATAAAAACGCGGTGTCCCAGCGGACACCGGACAGCGTATATATCGGCGGTGGAACACCAACGGCACTGCCCCAGGAGCAGCTATTGCGCATCATCCGCGGCGTGCGTCATACCTTTCACCTGGCAAAAAACACGGAATTTACCGTGGAGGTAAATCCTGCCACTGCCTCCTACAGAACCCTTGTCCGTATGCGCCGGGCAGGCGTCAACCGGCTTAGCATCGGACTGCAGTCTGCAAACGGGGAAGAATTGAAGGCTCTGTCCAGAATTCACAGCCGCGCAGAATTTGAACAGTGCTTCCAGGATGCACGCCGAGCGAAAATCGAAAACATCAGTGTGGATCTTATGTTTGGCATCCCCCGGCAAACCCAGGAAAGTCTCCTTTGGTCCATCGATTACGTAACCAGGCTGCATCCGGAGCACATCTCCCTCTATAATTTGAAAATCGAACCGGGGACACCTTTTTATCGGATCCGCCATCAGCTTCCATTGCCGGATGAGGATACGGAGTTTGATATGTACCGTTCTGCCTGCGCATTTTTGGAAAGGCGGGGGTACAAGCAGTATGAAATCAGCAACTTTGCCCGGCCTGGCAAAATGTGCAAGCACAATTTGAAATATTGGAACTGCGAAGAGTATTTAGGATTCGGCCCCAGTGCACATTCCTATTTTAACGGGACCCGTTTTTCTTTTGTTCCCAATATTCAGGCGTATATCAAAGGAATCGAGCACATTGACAGCGATATTGGAATTACCGCGTCCTCGGAAGAAATCAAAGGAAAAGCACGCATGGGCGAGTATATTATGCTGAAATTTCGCCTTTCAGAGGGCCTGCCGCTGGGAGAATTTCGCCGGACATTCGGCAGCGATTTTCTGGAGCTGTATGGAGCAAAGCTGCCTTTTTATTTGAAAAAGGGATATATGGTGCGGCGAGGAGACAACATTGCATTGACCCACGCAGGGATGTTCGTCTCCAATTATATTCTGTCGGATATTTTGACCTTTGAAGATTTGAACGCCATTTCTCCGGCAAATCAATTTTAGAGTCTAGAAAACAACCCTCCGCCGTAAATCGCAGCACCTCCCCACAAGGGGCCTTTCAACATATGCCTCCCCTGTGCAAGGGGAGGTGTCAGCGTAGCTGACGGAAGGGTTGTTATATTGTAAGGGACAATCCCTCAGTCTTCGCATGCGCGAAGACATGCCCCCGGAGATGCTGCGCATCTCCCCACAAGGGAGCCTTTCAACATATGCCTCCCCTGTGCAAGGGGAGGTGTCAGCGTAGCTGA
>JAGZAC010000061.1 GCA_018370615.1 Clostridiales bacterium | reverse complement strand
GATGTGGACGGTATCATCTTTGACGATTATTTTTATCCCTATCCGCAAACCGTTACGGATGAAAACGGAGAGAGCAGTATTGCGGCATTTGCCGATGAGGAAACTTTTTCCCAGTTCGGTGAGGGGTATGAGGATTTGGGCGACTGGCGCAGAGACAATGTAAACCGCATGATCCAGCTGGTGTATGATACAGTAAAAGCAGCAGATGAGGATTGTCTGTTCGGCGTCGCTCCCTTTGGAATTTGGAAAAACGGGTACGGCGGAGACAGCGGCAGCGAAACTAGAGGTGCGCAATCTTATTCGGATATTTACTGCGATACCCTTGCATGGATTGACGGCGGTTATATCGATTACATTGCGCCCCAGATTTACTGGCGGACGGTGGACATTGCTGCCCCCTATGATGTTTTATGCGACTGGTGGGCAGAACAGGTGGAGGGCACAGATGTGCGGCTGCTGATTTGCCATGCGGCGTACCGATATGAATCAGATTGGGAGAATCCTCAGGGAATCATGACCCAGCAGGTTGCTTATGCAAAGGAGAAAGAAGTCTACAGCGGCAGCATTTTTTATGGATATGAGGAGCTGAGTCAAAACACAAACGGCATAGCGGACGAACTGAAGGAATTATATACGAAGACAGAAACAGATACCGATACCGACGGATCCGACGCCCAGTGAACTGCCCGGCCGGTACAGATTTTGACAGGTATAAATCACCCTTGTATGGAAAAACCATATAAGGGTGATTTTATTTGAAAAAATGGAAACAATATGATATAATTGATATACAATGTCCCACTGAAGACTGCGGCGGAGAGTCGTCTGAAAGCACATTGCATTCCATGCGTTTTTGGGCCTATGGGTTTGTTTTTTCGTTCGGTGGCCTGTATTACTGCTTTTTGGAGTTTCTCTGGAGGGGATACACACACTGGACAATGGCAATTACAGGCGGAGCCTGCTTTCTGGGATTATTTATTATTAGTACCAGAGATAAAGAAAAGCCGCTGCTTATACTGTGCCTGGAGGGCAGTCTTCTCATTACTGTATTGGAATTTATTGCTGGAAGTATTGTCAATTTGCTGCTGGGATGGCATGTGTGGGATTATTCTGCTCTGCCCTTTCATTTGTTTGGGCAGATTTGCCTCTTATATTCTGTTATCTGGTTTTTTATGTGCATTCCCGGGATAAAGTTGTGCCGTATACTTCAAAAACTGCTGTCCGGCAATCCGTAGACAGGGAAAGGGTCAATCTTTATGAAATACAGATCCCGCAAAAGAAACATAAAAAAAGCCGCTGCTCCTATAGCGACGGCTGTTTTTGTCATTGTTGCTGCTATTTTTATATGGGACGGCTGGATTCGCGGCAATAGGCAGGACTTGTCTGCAGAATGTGAGTTTCATTTTATCGATGTAGGGCAAGGAGACAGCACGCTCATTGTCACAGAGGATGCTGCAGTTTTAATTGATGCCGGCCCCACCGATGCAGCGGAAACTACGGCGCGGTATATTCGTGGGTATACAGATACGATTGACTATATGATTTTGACCCACCCTCATGAAGACCACATCGGCGGCGCAGTGAAAATTATCAATAGCCTGGAAGTGAAAAATGTCATCATGACAGATGCATCCAATGACGTAGTGACCTTTTCTCGCCTGATTGGTGTAATAGAAGACAGCGGCGTGCGGGTAATCGAGGCACAGGTGGGCAATACATACGATGTCGGCGGCATTGGTCTGCAGATTTTGGCTCCCCTTGCCGATTTAGATGATTTTAATGAATACAGTGTCGTCACCCGGGTGGAGTATGAGAATGTTTCCGCAATTGTGACAGGAGATGCGGAAAGCGGCTCTGAAGAGTTGATGCTGGAGACATATACGTCCGGTGAACTGGATGCGGATATATTAAAACTCGGACATCATGGATCCAATACGTCCTCAACATCCGAGTTTCTTGCTGCAGTCAGCCCTAGGTGGGCCATTGCGTCCTGTGGACAGGACAATTCTTATGGTCATCCTCATCAGCAGACCCTGGAACGTGCTAGAGAATTGGGAATCCCCGTGCTGCGCACCGATGAAATGGGTACCATCATTTTTGCGACAGACGGGGAGGACCTGTGGCTTGAAGAGGATTAATGAATTTTATATTTGAGGCGGAGATTATCTGCAATCATGGCGATAAATTCGCTGTTGGTAGGCTTGCCCCGATTGTTCTGAACGGTGTATCCGAAGTAGGAATTGAGGGTGTCAATATCTCCTCTGTCCCAAGCTACTTCGATTGCATGGCGAATCGCCCGCTCTACTCTGGAGGTGGTGGTGGAGTATTTTTTCGCAACGGAGGGGTAAAGTACTTTTGTAACGGAATTGATGATGTCGCTGTCGCTGATCGTGAGAAGGATCGCGGTGCGCAGATATTGATATCCCTTGATATGTGCGGGAACACCAATCTGGTGAATAATTTTTGTCACCTGCGCTTCAATGTCTGGTGGGGTTGCACTCACTGCACCTACGGAAATGGATCCGTCCGCTCTGCTCCGATAAATAGAGATTACATGTTCGGAAAGGCTGGTATAATCCAGAGGCTTGGGCAGGCACAATGCCGCACCGGCACGGGCCGCTTCCACAAAAATATTTTGATTGGTGACGAGAGATGCGATGATAAATGCCGGAGCCTTATCCTGGCCGAAATGAAGGGACATCGCCTGTCGTATCAAGCCGATCCCGTCCAGGCGGGACAACCACACATCGGCAATGACAACGTCGGGATGGTTGCGGTTTATGTAGGTCAGCGCTTCTTCTCCGTTGGACGCTTCGTCAACAAAGCGAATACCGGCGCGCATCAGTGCTTCTTTGCACATTTTTCTGCTCTCATTGTTTTCATCTGCAACTAAAACTTTCATTTTCTCCATGGTTTTATTCTCCGTAAGTGGTAATTTATGGTAATTGAATTTTACCATAAACTGGTAATTAATGCAAGTATTTACAATGTAAAAATTTTAACAAATTTGCCGGAATTAAATTGGTAATATTTACCAAGCTTTGTTTTTGCGGTCAAAAATCAAATTAACGCAGGATTTGTCGCAGGCAGGAGTATAGGATATTTTATGTTGGATTTTCAAAAGGTAACGGAATCGAGTTTTTCGCAAATTGACGAATACTATAGAGAATATGCGCCTTATATCTATGCCGGGTCCCATCGGATTTGCGACTATGCGCCGGGAACGGTGAAGATGTGGCGGCAGGCATATGATTTTGAATATTCGATTTGCGGGAACAATTTATATTACAGTGCGGTTTTTGAAGAAAATGCGTCTCGCAGCTATTTATTTCCTCTTGGTCCGGAAGAAAAATCTGCCTTGATAAGACTGCGGGCGCATATTCAGGAAGTTGGGTTGGGAACATTGTCGGTCATTCCTGAGGAACATACTGACCTGACCGAAGAAATTTTCGGTGCAGAAAATATTGGAAAGGGTGGCTTGCGTGCGGACCGTGACTGGGCGGACTATATTTATTACAAAAAGGACTTTGAGAATCCAGCGGGGCGCAAGCATCATAGGCAAAAAAATTTAATCAATCGGTTCCTTCGGGAAAATCCGGAGTATACCTATGAAGCCATCGACAGGGAAAATGCTTTAGAGGTGCTGCAATACTTTCAAAGGTACGCTTTGCAAAGCCCCGAAACTTCCTCTGTGGATGGATTGGAATTTGCAGCTGTATGCAATGTTCTTCGCGCCTGGGACTTCTATAGTATGTGCGGAGTTCTTCTGCGGGTGCAGGGGGAAATTTGCGGATTTACTATAGGGGAAGTCTGCAAAGATACGGTATTTGTCCATGTAGAAAAGGCGGACAAACAAAGGGACGGCGCTTTTCAGGTGCTTTCCCGGGATTTTCAGCGAAGCATCGTTGGGGACGCGGTTTATGTTAACCGGGAAGAGGATTTGGGACTGGAGGGACTGCGCCGTTCCAAGCTTTCTTACGGGCCGATTCGGTTGGATTACAAATATACTGCAGATGTATCTTTCGTCAAAAAAACTGATTTGTCGAGTAAATCTCTCTTTTTATGACTTTTTTCGCGCATTTTCAAAATGGTTTTTTCTCATGAATTATTAAAATAAGCTTGACAAATTTAATAATTAATGTTAGAATGGCGTAAATCTCAGGAAAGGCTGGAAGGAGGCACTTATATGAAAGATATATTTGGAAAACTTATACGTGCAAACTTCCGCTGCGGTCGAATGCTCAGCTCCCGGACACATAAAGATGTGCGGGCGTTTTCTGCGTTCCTTTGTAGTTGAGTTTTGTGGGGTGGCAGAAGAATATTTGCACAAAAGTGTCCGGGAGTTTTTGTAAAGCGCCCGGACTTTTCTTATTATGGGGATGGTTGTATTTGCAACCCCTCCGTCAGCTATGCTGACACCTCCCCTTGCACAGGGGAGGCTAAAGGAAAAAATGCCTCCTTGTATGGGGGAGACGAAAAGGAAATAAAAGCTTTCCTGTGCAGGGGAGGCTAAAGGGAAAATGCCTCCTTGTATGGGGAAGGCGAAAAGGGGAAAAGCTTTCCAGTATAAGAGAGGCTTAGGTTAGAAAGGCCCTTTGAGGGGATTGTGTATAGAGACAACCCTTCCGTCAGCTACGCTGACACCTCCCCTTGCACAGGGGAGGCGAAAGGAATAGAAGGGGAATGTTTGGATGAGAAAGGCCCCCTTGTGTAAAGGGGGCTCCCGCGGAGCGGGTGGGGGATTGTCCTATTGTAAAATGATTTCTATATAAAAGGAGGGAGATTGGTTGATTGAACTGAAAAACGTAAGCAAGACGTTTCAAACTGCTCGCGGTTCCGTAGAGGCGGTGCACAACGTGTCTCTAAAAATTGAAAAAGGAGACATATACGGCATCATCGGCCTGTCCGGCGCCGGAAAATCCACCCTGGTGCGCTGCATCAATTTTCTGGAGCGGCCCACCGACGGCCAGGTATACTTTAACGGCGTAGATCTTGCAACGCTCCATGCAAGAGATTTGCGGCAGGCGCGAAAATCCATGTCCATGATTTTTCAGTCCTTCAATTTGCTGTCCCAGCGGACGGCATTGAAAAACGTCTGTTATCCTTTGGAAATCAGTAAGGTTCCTAAAGAGCAGGCAGTCCAAAAGGCGCAGCAGCTTTTGGATCTTGTAGGGCTCTCTGACCGGGCAGGGGCGTATCCCTCTCAGCTGTCTGGGGGACAGCAGCAGCGAGTGGCCATCGCCCGAGCGTTGGCGACAGACCCCAAAGTGCTGCTGTGCGACGAGGCGACCAGTGCGCTGGACCCCAACACTACCCGTTCTATTTTGAAACTCCTCCGAGACATTAACGAAAAACTGGGCGTTACCATTGTTGTCATCACCCATGAAATGCAGGTAGTAGAGCAAATCTGCAATAAGGTGGCAGTGATGGAAGCGGGAAACGTGGTAGAAAGCGGTCCGGTTCAGGAGGTGTTTCTACGTCCCCAGTCCGATGTGGCACGGAATCTGATTTTGCCCAAAACTCGGGCGGTGGAGACGGTGGACGGCGGGCAGGTGTTTCGTCTTGTGTTTGATGGGCAGTCCGCGTATGCGCCGGTGCTTTCCAACTTGATTTTGGAATGCAGGGTACCGGTGAATATTCTGCGGGCAGATACGAAGAATATCCGCGAGAAGGCGTTTGGACAGATGGTTCTGCAATTGCCGAAAGACTCTGCTGCAGCGGCAAGAGTGCGGGCATATCTGACAGAACACAAAATACAATATAGTGAGGAGGATGCATATGTGGAGCAGCGGAATGGTGGGGACTCTGCTGACGGGGATTCTTGAAACGTTGTACATGGTCGTGGTCTCCACGGCAGTGGCGTATGTCATCGGCATTCCTTTGGGAGTAATTCTGTTTATTACAGACGAAAACGGCATTTGCCGAAATAAACCGTTGAATAAAATTTTGGGCGCTATCGTCAATCTTTTGCGGTCTGTTCCCTTTATTGTGCTGCTGGTCGCCATAATACCCTTTACCAGGGCGATTGCAGGGACTACGATTGGGTCTACGGCGACCATTGTGCCGCTGGTGGTAGCGGCGGCGCCTTTTGTGGCGCGCATGGTGGAGTCCTCTCTGAAGGAGGTGGACAGCGGGGTCATTGAGGCGGCAGCGTCTATGGGCTCTTCTCCCTTTCAGATTGTGTGTAAGGTGCTACTGCCGGAGGCAAAGCCTTCCCTCATCGTGGGAAGCGCCATTGCCATCACTACAATTTTAGGGTATTCGGCAATGGCAGGATTTACCGGTGGAGGAGGACTGGGGTCCATTGCCATCAACTATGGGTATTACCGCTACGAAGATGATGTGATGCTGGTCACGGTATTGATTTTAGTTGTGATTGTGCAGATTTTTCAGGAAGTGGGCATGCGTGTCGCTTTCAAGACGGACAAACGGATTAGAAGATAAGTATATGTTTATCAACAGCTTCATTTTTCGTTGGTTCCTTTCGCAGAAAGGTAGGTCTGTAAATGAACAATCATCTTATTTCCTATTGTTATGGTTATATTGTTTCAAATCTTATAATGATTGCAGCGAATTGGACTGGCGTTCTGAGAGTAGTTGATTACTTTTCAATCATAATGATTTTTATAGTAGCGGCAACAATGATTACTATTAAACTATGGCAGAAAAAAATAATGCAAAATGAGTATTTCGATAACATACAAACTTCCCAGGTTTCCTACTCAACCAGAGAAGTATTCAATTTTCGATTTCTAAGAATAATCAAACATCTAAGAATATTTGTGCTTTCTTTTAATATTCTCAATTTGTTTATCTACTTGAGAGACGCAAATATCAATCAATGGTCTATTGTTCCAGCTGCTGTACTTTTATTTGTTTTATATTTAATACGCACGTCTTCAAAATTTATTCAATATGATTACAACCTGGGAAGTTGGGAAAATGAGCTTTCCACAAGCAAACGAAAGTTTCTTTATAAAAGAATAAATGTGATTATGTCCATCGCTGTATTCCCAATTGCTGTTTTTATTTTATACGGCCATCCAATTGTTCGAACAGTTGCTCCTTTTATTATACTTGCTTTGTTAGGCGGTGTGTCATTATTGGTGAATAAAAAATATTTTGAAGAATAACTTTCCAATCAAACATGTAATCTAGAGAAAACTATTGCATTTAAACCATAGGTTTTATCAAGGTATTATTACCGAATGTATAAAATCAGAAAGAAGGTATGATATTATGAAAAAGGTTGTTTCTCTCATCACGGCTCTGTCGCTTGCGGCAGTTTCTGTTTTCGGCCTTGCGGCCTGCGGCAGTGCAGAGGACGATAAAACCATCACCATCGGTGCGTCTCCCGCGCCGCATGCGGAGATTTTACAGGTAGTAAAAGAGGTGTTGGAGGAGGAAGGGTACACTCTGGAAATCAGAGAGTTTAACGACTATGTGCTGCCCAACACGGCCACGGAAAGCGGAGAACTGGATGCAAATTACTTTCAGCATCTGAAATATTTGGATGATTTTAATGAGGAAAACGGGACACATTTGGTTTCCGTTGCAGATGTGCACTACGAGCCCATGGGCATTTATGCCGGCAAGTGTGATTCTCTGGATGCCCTGCCGGAGGGGGCAACGGTGACCGTTCCCAATGACACCACCAACGAGGCGAGGGCGCTGTTTTTGCTGGAGGCTCAGGGGCTCATTACGCTGAGGGAGGATGCAGGCCTGGAGGCGACCGTGTTGGATATTGTAGAAAACGAGAAAAATCTGAAGTTCCAGGAAATTGAGGCGGCCCAGCTGGTGCGGTCGCTGGAGGACGTGGACATTGCAGTGATCAACGGCAACTATGCCATCAGCGGAGGACTGCAGATCGGGGATGCGCTGGCTGCGGAGGCGGCGGATTCCGATATGGCAAAGACATACACCAATGCGGTTGTTGTAAAGGAAGGCAGTGAAAATGATGAAAAGATTCAGGCGTTGGTGAAGGCTGTATGCAGTGAAGAGGTACGGGCGTTTATTGAGGAAGAATATCAGGGAGCGGTAGTGCCGCAATTCTGATAAAATTATGGAGGAATAAATATGGCAAACATATATACATCGGCGGAGCAATTGATTGGAAAAACACCGCTGCTGCAGCTGGGAAGACTTGCAAAGCGGCACGGTCTTGAGGCGACACTGCTTGCAAAGCTGGAATATTTTAACCCTGCGGGCAGTGTAAAGGACCGGTTGGCGTTGGCGATGCTGGACGATGCCGAGAGGCGGGGTGTTTTGGGCTCGGACACGGTGATTATTGAGCCTACTTCTGGAAATACGGGAATTGGGCTTGCGGCGGTGGCTGCCGCAAGGGGATATAAGGTCATCATTGTCATGCCGGATACCATGTCTCTGGAGCGGCGGCGGCTTGTGCAGGCATACGGTGCCCAGCTGGTGCTCACAGACGGAAAGCTGGGGATGAAGGGAGCCATTGCA
>JAGZAC010000060.1 GCA_018370615.1 Clostridiales bacterium | reverse complement strand
GCTTCAGATTGGCAAGCACAATGATCTTTCTGCCAACCAGCTCATCTATGGTGTAATCGTGCTTGATACTGGAAACAATCACCCGCTCCCCCATCCCGTCATCCAATGTAATCTTCAGACAGTTGGCCGACTTGCGGATTTCTGCTGCCTTTACAATTTTGCAGACCCGCAAATCCATACGGGCAAAATCGTCCATCGTGATTTCTTCTTTTACCGGCTCCACAGGATCCGGGTCCCCATACTCCCGCTTTTTCGGCGCCGGCTTTTCCGTCTTTGCAGCCGCTTCCTCCAGCATTTGTTTCTCCAAGGCGATTTCCTCGTCCGTTTGATCATAGGAAAAATCCAACAGCTTCAAATAACTATCCGCTTCAATGGCGTACAGGAATAGATACAGCCGCGGTCCCTTTTCTTTATCCAAAAGCAGCTTGTACACATTGGAGAAAAAGGTGCGCTGCAGGCCCTTCAGCTCCTTCTCCGGCAAGTCTTCGCCATATACTTGCTTGGGAATCGCATACAACTGGCTGTTGAGTTCCTCCAGAGAAAACCCACCGGCAGCCAGATATTCGTGCAAGAGGGAGATTTCCCGCTTTTCCTCTTCCCCCAGTTCGTTATATACCGCAAAATTGCGGGTTTTGCGCAAACGGTTCATCTGATCCGGCGCACACTGCTCCAGCCAGTACCGGGCCTTGTCCAGCCGGTCTTTGAACTGGTCGTAACGGTAAGGCGTGCCGATTTTTTGGAAAATCGTCTCCAGCATGGGAACATTGAAATTCACAATAGAGCCCAGCTGCACCAAATGCCCCATAGGCACCGGAATCACCTCATGCCCCTCCACCACAGTGTTGTACATGATCTCTTTTGTACGCTCGTCCGCCGTACCGTCTGCACAGGCGGTGAGCATTTTGTCAAATTCAAAGTACTGCCGCAAAATCCCATCGTCAAAGCAGAAGTCAAACGCCTTCATAGGATCCGTCTTGGAGTACAGCCACAAGATCACCTCCGGCTGATACAGGCGAAGCAGTGTCTCCGGCGTGAGGTTCAACCCGGAGGAGCCAGACATTTTCCCAGTTGTTCCCTTGATACCGATAAATTCATATCCCTGGAAAATGGGGGCTTCGTAACCAAATATTTCCTTGGAAATATGCTTGCTGGTATCATAGCTTCCGTTGATGCTGGCGTGGTCCTTTCCCCCCGGCTCAAAGTCTACGCCCTCATACATCCAGCGCATGGGCCAGTCGACCTTCCACGCAAGCTTGCAGTTAAAATCCTTTGTAAAATCAAAGGTTCCAGTATAGCCGCAGGCACAGGTATATTCTGCCGTCGTACAGTCATCGGACAGGCTTTGAATCTTTGTCATATCCCTGTGACACTGGGGGCAGTAAATGCTCACTGGATAATACGCATCCCGCTCTCCAGGAGCGGCATCTTGGGTGCGGTGACTGTCGATAATATCAAAAATTTCTCCCCGATGCTGAAGCGCGTGGAGAACATACTCCACATACTTGCCGCTGCGATACATATCTGCTTGGTACCGACAGTCCATGTCAATCCCGAATTTGCCGATGCTGTCCATAAACTCTTTTTCAAAATGCGCCGCAAAGGTAGGGCACTCTGCTCCATCGTCAAAGGGGTTAGGTACATCCACATAAGGATATCCAATATATTTTTCCATATCCCCGTCCGCCTGGGCCACGTTTACCGGAATCTTACGCAGCCGGTCAAACTCGTCCCATGAAAAAAGAAGCCGGGCCCGCTTTCCCATTTTACGCAGAGCGCGCACCACAAAATAACTGGTAGCCACGTCCCGAAAATTCCCGATATGAATAGAGCCGGAGGGACTAATGCCCGCAGCGCAGACATACTCCGGCTTGTCCGGATTTCGCTTTACAATTTCCTGTGCAATTTTTTCTGACCAATGCATGTATTTTACCTCAATCTATCGTATTATAAATCCTTTTCTTTTTCTTTACCTTTATTTTCTCTTGCTGATTTAGAGAGCAGAACAAGAAAGTCATAAACCCCCGCAAGAGGATATACACTGCATCCCTCCACATTTACCGGGCGCCGGGACAGCCCGCGCTTTGGCAGGGCCGCCTGGGTAAATCCGATACGCACTGCCTCCTTTGCCCGTTCCCCGGCAAAGGATACCGCCCGCACTTCTCCGGACAGCCCCACCTCTCCCACAACAATCATATCATGGGACACCGGAATATCCTTGATGCTGGAGCAGAGTGCCAGCGCAATGGCCGCATCTGCCGCCGGCTCATCGATGCGCAGCCCGCCCACTACGTTCAAGTAGACGTCACTGGAAGAAAACCGCAGTCCCAGCCGCTTTTCTAAAACTGCCAGCAAAAGACACATCCGATTGTAATCAATCCCGTCCGCCACCCGTTTGGGCGCCGGATACACCGTAGGCGTCACAAGGGCCTGGATTTCCACAATAATCGGGCGCGTACCCTCCATAGTACATACAGCGCAGCTGCCGGATACACCCACAGGCCGCCCAGTAAGGAGCATTTCCGATGGGTTGTCTACTTCTGAAAGCCCGGTATCCGTCATTTCAAACACGCCGATTTCATTGGTGGACCCATACCGATTCTTCACCGCACGGACAATTCGGTAGCTTTGATTTCGCTCTCCCTCAAAGGAAAGCACCGCATCCACCATGTGCTCCAGCACCTTGGGTCCGGCAATCCCGCCTTCCTTGTTGACATGGCCTACCATGATCACCGCCGCTCCGTCCGCTTTGGCACATCGGATAAACCGAGAGGCGCACTCCCGCACCTGGGCAGTGCTTCCCGCAGAAGAAGTGGATTCATCGCTCACCATGGTCTGAATGGAATCCACAATTACCACATCCGGTGAAATTCGGTCATATTCCGCAACGGCCGCGTCCACGTCCGTTTCCGTAAGCACCAGAACATCGGCGCTGTCCACCCCTAGGCGCTTTGCCCGCAGCTTTAGCTGTCCTTTGGATTCCTCTCCAGAAATATATAAAATCTTATACTCCTGTCCGGCACGGCCGCAAAGCTGCATCAGCAAGGTGGATTTTCCAATTCCCGGTTCCCCGGCCAGCAGCACCGCGCTGCCAAGCACCAGTCCGCCGCCCAGCACCCGATCCAGCTCTCCGATGCCGGTGCGCATACGACGGCAGTCCACCGACTCCATTTCGGAAAACGGAACTGCTTTTTCTTTCGCTGCAGAACGATGGCCAGACTTTGCGGAACCAGACGCCGTCGTGGGCTGATATGTTTCCTTTTGAAACGTATTCCACGCTTTGCAGGAGGGGCACTGCCCGTACCATTTGGGACTTTGGAAATCACACTGGGAACAGACATATACCTCTTTCGGGGACTTCACGGGCTGCACCTCCATCTGCAATACATATTGTGTTTATTGTATCATATTTCCCCCTCTATTGCAAGAAAGATTTTCCTTGTCTACAGAATCGCTCATCCATTTGCAGAATCCCCTGCACAGTACTCCATAATTGCGCATGCAATTCCCAAACTGAGGGTCTTTCTGTAAGATGCATCCGCGAGAAGCGCCGCTTCTTCCGCATTGGAAAGAAATCCGCACTCGATCAGCACCGCCGGAATCTCCATCCGATGCAACAGATAAATCCCCTTTGTGCTCTCTTTCGTCTGCCGATCGTTTTCCGGCTGTATATATTTTTGTACGTAGCTTTGAATCATATCCGCCATCTGCACGCTACCGGGATCATTGGGAGAATAGTACACCTGCAACCCACTGTACTGGGTTTGGGGAAATTTGTTCATATGAATGCTTACAAAATACTTTGCCTGTGTCTCCTCAGTAAACCGCATGCGGTTTTTCAAATCATAGATCTTCTTATAGCCTGTATAGTCAACCCTGTCCCGGTACATATCATACAGCAGCATATCTTCCGTTCGTGTCAATACTGTTGTATATCCTGCCGCATTCAAAATCGCAGATATATCCTGTGCAATGGACAAATTCAAATCCTTTTCCAACAGGCCGTCTGCAGAAGAGCATCCGCCGTCCTCACCGCCGTGGCCTGGATCAATTACAAGGAGAACGCTGTCCTCGGGAGCGCCTGCGGCAATGGTTTTTTGCGTCCCCCACAGGATTCCCCGCATTCCTCCAAACACGGCCGCCACAAGGAAAAATACAAGGGACAGAGCAACAAATCCTGATAAATATTTGGTTCTGTATTTCATTTGCTCCTCCAAAATACAACTTTTACTATTTTCCGGTATATGTCACTGGAAACGCAGCTATGCTTTTGCTCTCCCTGAGAAGGAAGGCCCTACATTATACCCAAGCCTCCCCTGTGCAAGGGGAGGTGACTTGCCGAAGGCAAGGCGGGGAGGTTGTAAAATAAACAATCCCCCACCCGCTAACGCGGGAGCCCCCTTTACACAAGGGGGCCTATATGAACAAGTCTCCCCTGGGTAAGGGGAGGTGTCAGCGATAGCTGACGGAGGGGCTGTTAGAAAAAACAATCCCCCAGTCTGCTAACGCAGACATGCCCCCTTTACACAAGGGGGCCTATATGAACAAGCCTCCCCTGTGCAAGGGGAGGTGTCAGCGATAGCTGACGGAGGGGTTGCGATAGCAGATATTCCTATATGTAAAAATTGCCTGGCGAAGAAATCTTCGTCAGGCATTTTTTCAATCTTTCTTTTTCCGTTCGGGAAAGATTCGCCGGTTCATATATCCCATACGATAGCCCACAGCATTTATAATGAGCGACGGCAGGATAATCGCTACATAAATCAAGGTAGATAAAATCGTCTGAACGTCATTCAAATTCCCTGGTATCAAAAATATAATCACGCCATTGTACATTCCCTGCCAAAATCTAGCAATAACGGTAAGAACAACGGCCGCCTCCCCCGCCCATTGCCATTGCGTGAGAACTCCGGTAGTTGTCAATCCTATCGCCAATACCGTCAGAATAATATTCGGCCCGTTTGCCAGTAAACCGATACGCAATCCCTGCTGCTTATTTTCCGCCGCACGTCCGCCGTCTACCCGAATCCGGTCCTTGGCGCCGGTTTCCCAAATTGTAGTATACTGTAAAAATAAATAGAAAATGATCGCAAGGATACTGGTCGCTAAATTCAGATATTTGCTCGCTATTGACGCGGAAGACAGCATAATCCCCAGCATTGCCCCGCCGAATTGATTCAGCAGCAGCTTCTTGACTGGCGTGCCCATCCCCTCCAGCATCCTGCTTTTCTTTTTTGTTTGTGTGATCTCACTCATGTATAAATCCCTCATAAAATACCTGCCGCAATAGCAGGCCGGCAACAGTATTATTGTTTATTTTATCGAATATTCCCTCCTCTTGCAAGCCTATCCATAAAAATTTACAAAAAGTCTACGAAAAGACACGCAAATGTAGTATACTGTTCTTAAAAAAAAAGAAAAAATGGAGGGTGTCATGGACAATACAAAAGATACGCTGAGCAGCTACCCAGAAGCTGTTCGGGAGTTTGAAGATTACAAAATCGGCAACCAGGGATGCTCCCTCAAAACGGTAGCGGAATATCTTATAGATCTGCGTATGTTCTGTCGATATATGAAACTGAAATCTGAAAATCAGCCCATTAACGAAGATACTTTAGCTTCAGTGGACATTTCTGATATTCCCCTGGACTTTTTTAGACAAATAAAGTCCGATGAGATATACGATTATATCAGCTATGTAACCAAAGACCGTGAAAACCAAAGCGCCACCCGGGCGAGAAAGCTCTCATCCATCCGCAGCTTTTACAAATACCTCACGGTCACACGCCATTATTTCGAAGAAAATCCCGCAAAGAATATAGAATCCCCCATTCAAAGAAAGAAGCTCCCAAAATACCTCTCCTACGAGGAATGCGTCAAGCTGCTCACCGCTGTGAAGACTGACGAAGCAAGCAAAACCCGGGAGCGGGACTTTTGCATTCTCACCCTATTTCTCAACTGCGGCATCCGCCTGTCGGAGCTGGCAGGCATCAGCCTGCGGGATATCGATCCGGAAATGCGTTCCATGCGCGTGATAGGTAAAGGGTCCAAGGAGCGGATTGTCTATCTAAACGACGCCTGCCGCGAGGCCCTCAGCGAATATCTGCCCGCCCGGCTTCGGCTGCGCAAGTCCGGGACACGGGAAGATGCTTTGTTTCTCAGCAGCCGTGGACGGCGCATCAGCGTCAAAACTGTACAGTGGATGGTGAAAAAGTATCTGGAAATGGCTGGTCTTGCCTACAAAAACTATTCCACCCATAAGCTACGGCATACAGCCGCCACCCTCCTATACCAGTCCGGCCAGGTTGACACCCGGATCCTGCAGGAAATTTTGGGGCATGAACAGCTGAATACCACTCAAATCTACACCCACGTCTCCAACGAAAGCATAGAAAATGCCATGGAAAAAACTCCTCTGGCAAATCTCCATATTCAGGGCATCGCGCCTGTTCCACCTGTTACAACTGAGGATGCAGACAGTACGGTGCAAAAAGATAAAAAAACAAACGAAAATTCATCCGTTTTTTGATGGAAAATGGGTGTTGACTTATCTGGAAATTGTTTATATAATAGAAAAGGTAAAATTGCAGTGAAATGCAAAATTATAAATTATTTTTCCGAAATGAGGTAAAAAATATGAGCAAAAACTGGGCAAGCGTCGATCCCGCCACAATTCCCCATATGGTATCCAGCACCGTTCCCGGTCCCAAGTCTGTAGAATACCATACCAGATGCGCCAAATACATGAAAGGCTATTCCAGCCAGGTGAAGCTGTTCCCTGTGGTTTTTGACTCCGGGTTCGGCTATACCCTCACCGATGTAGACGGAAATACATATATTGATTTCTCCTCCGGTATTTATGTAACCGGGCTGGGCCATTGTCATCCCAAAATCAGCGAAGCGGTGGCAGCCCAGGCAAAGCGGCTGATGAACTGCCACGACTTTACTACAAAGGTAAAAATGGAGCTGGTAGAAAAGCTCCACGAAATGACCGGCGGCCGTTTTTCCGGCTTTCAGTTCTACGATTCCGGTTCCACTGCAGTTGAGGCCGGCCTGCGCTGCGCCCGCGCCGCAACAGGTAAGCAGGAATTCTACTCTTTCTGGAGAGACTTCCACGGAAAAACCTACGGTGCAAACTCTCTGGCAGTAGTCGGTGTAGATACCCACATGCGTGCCCCTGGATTCTTCCTGGCACCCCGGCCCAACCCGTACCGGGACGTATTCGGCCGCTCCAAAGAAGAGGCCATGAAGGACTCCACCCCCTATATCAGAATGCTGGAAGGCATGCTGGATAACGAGGCTTCCTGCAGCGGTGCAAACGTAGCCGCCATTGTGCTGGAGCCTATCCAGGGCTGGGGCGGTTCCGTCGTTCCTCCGGACGATTTTCTTCCTGCACTTCGCGAGCTCTGCGATCGCCGCGGTATCCTTCTGTTTGCCGATGAAGTGCTCAGCAGCATGGCAAGAACCGGCGCATGGTTTGCAATGGATCACTGGAATGTAACTGCGGACATCACCACGCTGGGCAAGGGCTTCGGCAATGGCTTCCCTGTGACCGCTCTGGCGGTTTCCGAAAAGCTCGCGCCTGCAATTGAAAAGATTTCCGCTTCCTCCAGCTACGGCGGAAACCCCATGGCATGCGTAGCAGCTCTGGAATCCATCAAGGTAATTGAAGAAGAAAACCTGAACGAACGCGCTGCACACCTGGGTGAACTGTTCCTCTCCAGAATGGAAAAAATCAAAGAGGCACATCCCATCGTAGGCGATGTCCGCGGCAAGGGATGCCTTCTGGCAATGGAAATTGTTCGGGATAGAGAAACCAAAGAACCCTTTGTAGAAGCCGGCCAGATGATTTATCAGAAAGCATTTGAAAAGGGGCTTGCATGGGTTCCTTCCGGTCATATTCTCCGCCTGTCTCCTCCGATGATTTTAGACGATGTGGTAGCTGAAAAAGGCTTGGATATTATCGAAGAGGCTGTTGCAGAAACAGAAAAACATTTCGGATATTGATTTTTGCAGTACAGCAAAGTGCTTTGCACTTTGCTGTACTTCTGTTGGTACTTTTACTTAGAAAGGACTTATAAAATGATGAAAACGATTCGTTTCGGTCTAATCGGCTGCGGTCTGATGGCAAGGGAGTTTGCCTCCGCCGCCGCACGCTGGTGCCACTTCACCGTAGATATTCCAAAGCCTGAGATTGTAGGCATCTGCTCCGTTGTCCCCAAGGAGATGGAATGGTTCAAGAAGAATTTTGACAGTATTCAGTACGCTGTGGAGGATTACAAGGAACTGCTAAACAAGGACGACATCGACGCCATCTACTGCGCTGTGCCCCACAATCTCCACGAGCAGTTCTACATCGACATTATTAAAAGCGGTAAAGCCCTGCTGGGAGAAAAGCCCTTTGGAATCGATAAAAAAGCCAACGAAGCCATTTTGAAGACTTACCGGGAAACTCCCGGCGCTTTTGTCCGC
>JAGZAC010000059.1 GCA_018370615.1 Clostridiales bacterium | reverse complement strand
TTTGATGCCTTTCTGTCGTTTTCTTTTCAGTATATTCCGCACCGATAAAGAATGTGCCTGCAAACACATGATTGTATTTTTATAAAAGCGTAGACACGGAAACCTGGGTATGATAAAATAAACAAAAAAGTACAGGAAAGGATTTCATTTATGAGCTTTCAGCAAAATTGTGAAATGACCTTGGTGCAAAATCCCCATGCCGCAGAAAATGTATTTCTCCATAAAGAGCCGAAAAATCGGCCTCTGCCGACCTTTGCAGGAGAACGCGACCGACTGCCCAGTCCTATCTGGGAAGGGCATGAAGATGCCGTTTCCTGTTATTGGAAGGCGTGGGAGCTGGCTTTTAGCAATCTGTGCCGGCCACAGCTGGGTTCGGGGTTCGTCTCCAATTTTATTGATACTGCCTTCAACGGCTGTATTTTCATGTGGGATTCTTCTTTTATCCTAATGTTTGGAAAGTACGGCAGCAGGAGCTTCAATTTCCAGGGGACCCTGGATAACTTTTATGCGCTCCAGCATAAGGACGGCTTTATCTGTCGGGAGATTATCGAGGAAAACGGAGAGGACCGGTTTACCCGGTTTGACCCAGCTGCCACCGGGCCCGATATTATGCCCTGGTGTGAATGGGAATTTTTCAAAAACTTCGGCGATATGGACCGCCTGGCAAAGGTGTTCCCGCCGCTGCTGGCCTATCACGAATGGCTGCGTATGTACCACACCTGGCCCGACGGTACATACTGGTCCAGCGGCTGGGGTTGCGGCATGGACAATCTGCCCCGGCAGCAGGAGGGGTATCCGATTTCATATTCGAATGGACATATGGTTTGGAACGATGCGTGCCTCCAGGAACTGATGAATTGCGGGATTCTCATAGAAATGGCCCGTCTGCTGGGACGGGAAGAGGAGATTGCGCCTCTGCAGCAGGAGCGGGACAATCTGGCGCGGGTAATCAACGAAAAGCTGTGGGACGAGGACACCGGTTTTTATTACGACTTGTGGAAAAACGGCAAGCTGAATATGGTAAAGCATATCGGCGCGTATTGGGCATTGCTGGCGGAAGCAGTGCCGCAGGACCGGGTGGACCGGTTTGTGGCGCATTTGGAGAACGAAAAGGAATTTAAGTGTCCCCACCGAATTCCCGCCTTGTCTGCGGACCACCCCTGGTTCAGCAAAGACGGGGGCTACTGGAATGGCGGAGTCTGGGCGCCTACCAATTATATGGTACTGAGCGGGCTGGACAAATACGGTAAGTTTGCCCTGTCCCATGAGATTGCAATGAACCATTTACACAATGTGGTGGATGTCTACAATCAAACAGGAACGGTATTTGAAAATTACGCACCCTTCCCGGGGGAGGATGGCAGAGCGCGTCCAGGTAATCCCGCAAAAGGAGATTTTGTAGGGTGGACAGGGCTAGTGCCCATTGCCGTTCTATTGGAGCATGTAATGGGAATAAAGCCGGATGCGGAGAAGAATACCATATCCTGGCATATCAACCTGCTGGAGCGCCATGGCGTGGAGAAATATCCCTTTGGAAAAAGCGCTACTTTGACACTGTTATGTGAAGAAAGAAGCAATAAGAACGAGGAACCGCAAGTGACGATTACATCTACAGAGCCGGTAACAGTACAGATTATCTGGGACGGCGGCACACGGATAATACAAGCGGGAAAATAATTTCGCCTCCTGCATAAAAAAGCCTTCCCGGCAGCTGAACACTATAAAAGTCTCCCCACAGGGGAGACTTTTTATTTCAGGCTCCCCTGTGTAAGGGGAGCTGTCGTTCGTTAGAACGACTGAGGGGTTGTAAGAGGAAACAATCCCTCTGGCTCCACACAGTGGAGCCTTCCCCCTTAGCGATTCCAAAGGAATCGCCCACATGGGGGACTTTTTAACATCAAGCCTCCCCTGTGCAAGGGGAGGTGCCGCGGTAAACCGCGGCGGAGGGGTTGTAAAAGATGAAAGCTTCACTATTTCTTCAAATCATAAATCATCCGTTGATTCGGCGAACTGCATCTTTTACAATTTTGTCTGGATCGTTTTCATTGACGACTACAATCCTCCGGGAACTGTCAAAACCTGTAATTTCTCCATCCTTTCCGAAGAGGGGCCGGTCATGCACTTCCATTTTGCAGGCCTTGGGACAAATCAAAAGACCCTCGCCACAAAGGTCCCAAAGTCCCTGTGCCCAGGTGATTTCCCGAAATCTCCGGCGCAGCCAGGTACTCAAGGGATTGCTGGAACCAAACATGGCGTCAATTTCATCATTCGTTCTTCGAAAGGGACCGACTACCCTTCCGGCACAAACCAGCACCATGTTTTCTGCAAGAGAAAATAACAGCTTTCCCCCTTCAATATCATTGTGGTAGTTGTATTCTCCTGTGTTTTTGGAACCCTCTAAATCGTCTAGCCCAAGCCATACAACTATCAGACGCTCCCGTATTTCCGGATACAGGGCAAGGGCACTTGCCACGTTGGTGCAGCAGCCAGTGATTACTATGTACACAGGCTCTCCTGCGGAAAGCACTGCCTGGCGAATATTTTCTGCCGCGGGACTTTCCAGGGGCCCTCCGGTACGAGTGATAAAGTCTTTCGAGCCTGTAAAGGCAGGGATCTGACCTGTCAGTCCTGCAGCGGCGATAATCTCTTCACACTCCGCTTTTCCTGCAGCCGCCATTTCGGCGGAATTGTCATTAAAGGGAGCAGAATTTACAGAGAGCACCTTGACGCGATCCGGAGCGCGCAGGGCATAGGCTAGGGCAAACTGATCGTCGCCGTCGGCGCCGGCGTCACAATCTACAATGACCTTTTTTATTTTTGCGCTTTGAATATGGAGAATGATTTCTTCCGGCAGCATGGGAATTTCCTCCTGAATTTGTAATTGACAAAAGGGGTGCAGTTGAGTAAACTTATATTATGGAATTATTTGTCGCATTTGAGAAATAAAGGTGCGTCATAGCTTTTGCGGGACGTTTCCTACCGAATGGCGATCCCGCAACAGAAATATTATACTGGAATGTGCAAAAATGTCAATTGCACCGGGATGGTAAACATGAAGAAAATTTTTTTCTCCGCGGCGCTGTTCTTCTGCGCGCTTCTCTTATTGTCCTGTAAGGAGACTGCACTCCCCGCTGATGCTATTGTAATGGCAGAGACGGAAGACACGGATACGGATGCAAGTACATCTTCTCCGCAGACGGAGGAGGCTGTATCGAAAACTGCCCCTGCTTCCACTGATGAGGTGTGGCTGGATGTGGAAAATATTCTGCAAATGCCCCAACTTCCCAATGGGTGCGAAATCGTGTCTCTGGCTATCGTTTTGCAGTATATGTTTGAGACGGAAATCGATCCGGTTTGGCTGTCGGACAATTATTTACCCAAGGGCACTCCGGGCCAGGCCGATCCGGAATATACTTATGTGGGAGACCCAAAAGGATACGGCTTTGGATGCTTTGTGCCCTGTCTCCAAATGGCGGCGATCCGATATTTGGTGGACACTGGAATAAGAGACTATACAGCAAAAGACATCAGCGGCAGTTCTATGGGAGAATTGGAAGAATGGGTAGCGGAGGGCACTCCTGTCATTATGTGGGCCACGGTGAATATGGAACCTACCGTTGTCGCGCAGGAATGGACTATTTGGGGACAGACTGTGCGCTGGTATTCCGGCTCCCACTGCGTGGTGCTGTCGGGATACACGGAGGATACCAGCATCATCTGCGATCCTCTGCGCGGTGTGATTGAATATGACCGGCAGGATGTAATCGAAGCTTATAGACTGGTGGGAGAGCGAGCGATGGTACTGTATCAGCCGCGATGAGAAAATATTCACCTTGATACAATGTGGGAAATATGTTAAAATAAGTTAAGCCGCCGGCTGTGGCCGGCGGCTTTTTACATAAAAAGAGGGAACAAAAATGATCATTACCATCATTCTTATCTATATAGCCGCAGGAATTGCAGCCGTATATTTTTCCTGTGCAAAACCAAATCGGGCCCGGTATCGGCGCATTGGCTATGGCCTGCTGATTCTTTCCGGCTGCGGGCTGGTCGGTACAGGAGTTACCACAGCTGTACACCTTGTGAAAAACGGAACGCAAAATGATGGGGAAACTTTATTTCCAATGTTTTTCATCACCTGTGCAGCAGCGGCGGCAGCCTGTATTGTTGTGACACTGGGAACGATATATACCGGTCGGCGTCTGATCCATCCCCTGGCTGTGCTGGTTCCCTTTTTGTGGGCGGCTCTACTGCTCCTTTGGACGTGGATGTGCGCTTCCTGGACGGAGGAGGCCGGCGAGATTCTCTCCCTTGGAATCTCCCTCTGCGCGGTACTTCTCGTCTGTCCTGCCGCGGCATTTCTTCGGGCTGCTGCAGCACTGAAGCGGGAGGGTGTCCTGGAACAAAGGCTGGAGGAGCTTGCTCAGAAGAAGAAACGCAGAGATGTGCGCAAGTCCCGCCGGCAGCAGATAAAGCGACTGCGTGCTCCCAGGAAAAGGAGAAAAGCAAAATCCTCCAACTCTTGACACGTTTCTCCTGCAACGGTATAATATTAAATAAAGTTTGGCATATAAAACATACTCTGCCCAAGGAAAGGATTTTACATATATGAAAAAAATCATGCTTGGCAATGAGGCAGTTGCCCGGGGACTGTATGAGGCCGGTGTACGGTTTGTTTCCAGTTATCCAGGCACGCCCAGCACGGAAATATCCGAATTTGCCGCAAAATATGACGAAATATACGCAGAATGGGCGCCCAATGAAAAGGTGGCCCTGGAAGCCGCCATCGGCGCCAGCTTCGGCGGCGGCCGCGCATTTTCCGGAATGAAGCACGTGGGCCTCAACGTGGCCGCAGATCCCCTGTTTGTCACCGCTTATACAGGCGTAGGAGGTGGCCTTGTCATCGGTGTGGCCGATGATCCGGGCATGCATTCTTCCCAAAATGAGCAGGACAGCCGACACTACGCCATCGGCGCAAAGCTGCCCATGGTCGAGCCTGCCGATTCTACGGAATGCAAAGAATTTACAAAGCTGGCGTATGAACTGTCCGAGCAGTTTGACACCCCCTTCATTTTGCGGCTCACCACCCGCGTGTCTCATTCGGGCAGCGCTGTGGAGTTGGAGGAGCGGCGGGAGTGTCCCCTGAAGGAATATACGAAGGATCCGGCAAAGCGGGTGATGATGCCCGGCAACGCGAAACGGCGCCATCCTGTGGTGGAGCAGCGTCTGGCGGAGCTTGCTGAGTATGCATACACCAGCCCCCTCAACCGAGTGGAGATGGGAAGCACTGCCGTAGGCGTAATTACTGCGGGCAACTGCTATAATTACGCAAAGGAAGTGTACGGGGACAGCGCTTCTTACCTCAAATTGGGACTGATTCACCCCCTGTCGGAAAAGCAGATCCGGGAATTTGCAGCTTCTGTAGATTCTGTAGTGGTCATTGAGGAGCTGGACGGCGTCATCGAAGCCTTCTGCCGTTCTCTGGGTATCCAGGTGACGGGTAAGGATGTGCTGCCCCTGTGCGGGGAATATTCCCAGGAACTGCTGCGGGAAAAGCTCCTGGGCGAGGAGCCCTCTACTGTATCCGTGGCCGATGAGATTCCTATGCGTCCTCCGGTGCTGTGTCCGGGATGTCCTCACCGGGGTGTGTTCTACACCCTGAAGAAAATGGGTCTGACCGTATCGGGAGATATCGGCTGCTATACCCTGGGCGCTGTGGCGCCCTTGGGTGCGATGGACACCACTCTGTGTATGGGTGCTTCCATTTCGGCGCTTCACGGATTCAATAAGGTCCGGGGAGACGAGGCAACATCTGTGGCTGTCATCGGCGACTCCACCTTTATGCATTCCGGCATGACCGGCCTTGTGAATATCATCTATAACGGTGGCGCATCCACTGTGGTGATTTTGGACAACCGGATCACCGGCATGACCGGCCACCAGCAGAATCCCCTCACCGGACTGACACTGAAAAACCAGCCGGCCCCATATATCTGCCTGGAGGATATCTGCGCGGGACTGGGTGTGGCAAGAGAGCATATCCGGGTAGTGGACCCGGCATACCCATCGGAGCTTGAAAAGATTTTGAAGGAAGAACTGGCCGTCCCTGTGCCTTCTGTGGTAATTTGCCGCCGTCCCTGTGCCCTTTTGAAAGGTGTAGAGAAAAAGCCTGCCCTGCGGGTAGACCGGGAGAAATGCCGCAGCTGCAAAGCATGTATGAAAATTGGATGTCCCTGCATTTCTATGGTAGAGGGAAAAGACGGCGTGAAGGCAAAGGTAGACGAGACCATGTGCGTGGGCTGCGGACTGTGCGAGCAGATGTGTCCCTTTGGTGCATTTGCATCTACCCAGGCAAACTAAGGAGAAGGTTATGGCTACAAAAAATATAATGATTGTCGGCGTAGGCGGACAGGGTTCCCTTCTGGCAAGCAGAATTTTGGGGGCCGCCGCCACGGCAGCCGGTTATGAAGTGAAAATCTCAGAAGTCCATGGCATGAGTCAGCGGGGCGGTTCTGTAGTGACCTATGTGCGCTATGGAGAAGAGGTAAATTCTCCTGTAATCTGTCAGGGAGAAGCAGACGTGATTTTATCCTTTGAACTGCTGGAAGCAGCCAGATGGCTGCCCTTCCTTCGTCCCGGCGGCACATTGATTACCGCCACGCAAGAGATCAATCCCATGCCGGTGATCACCGGCGCAGCCGCGTATCCGGAAGATCTGGTACAGAAGATAGAAGATCTTGGGGTAAATATCATCGCCGAGGACGCCGCGGCTATTGCCCAAGCGGCTGGAAACGGCAGAGCGGCGAACGTAGCCTTGATTGGACTGGGCGCCCATGTGCTGGGCTTTGATACGGCAGTGCTTCGGAGTGCCGTAGAGGAATGCGTGCCGGCAAAGGCAAAAGAAATCAACCTGCGGGCCTTCGATATGGCGGCAGGCCATCGAGAAGCGAAGTAATGGTGGATCTGCTGACACTGCAGAAGCAGTTTATTCTCACCCATCTGCGGCCGGGGGATGCTGCCTGCGATTTTACCATGGGCAACGGGCATGATACCGCTTTTCTTTCCAAAACCGTAGGGGCAACGGGGCGGGTGACGGCATTTGATATTCAGCCGGCCGCCCTGGAAAACACGGCCCGTCGGCTGCGGGAGGAGGGCTGCCCGGACAACTGGCAGCTGTACTGCTGTTCCCATCACCTGGCGGGAGCGTATGTGCAGGGGCCAATTCGGGCTGGCATGTTCAACTTGGGATATATGCCGGGCAGCGGCAATAAGGCGCTGACGACTATGCGTGAGACGACACTGCCTGCTGTGGAAGGCGCGCTGTCTATGCTGGGACGGGACAGCATCCTGCTGGTAGCAGTGTATCCGGGCCATCCGGAAGGAGCCGCGGAGGGAGAGGCGCTGCAGGCATATTTTGCAACCCTCAGCCGGTATCGGCTGAGCATTGCAAAATTCCAGATGCTCAATTCTCCCACATCTCCGTACTTTATAATAGCAGAGACGAAATAGAAAACCCATTCGATAGGGGGCGAGGCTGTGAACAATAAAACATATGGCTCCCGCCCTGCCTCCAGGGGTTATGTAAACGCGGACGGCACCGTCAGCCGTCCAAAAAAACGAAGCGGACCGCCGCCCTCCAATGCGCCCCAGCATAAGGCGCGGGCGGTATATGGTGCGCCGTCGCGGCCTCCGACACCGGCGTCGCGGCCGACGCCGCCGCCCGCACGAAGGGGCGCCGGTGCTGTATCAAGGCAAAATGTACAGATGCCACCGCGGGCCGGACAGCCCCGGGCAGGTTCCCGTCCAGCTGCAACTCCGGTACAGAAAAGGCCTCCCCAGGGTGGGCAGCGTCCGGTACAAAAGCGGAACGCACAGCCGCCTGGGCGAGGCTCTGGCTGGGTTTATCCGGAGAACAGTACCCAGGGAACCCCTTCCGATTTTGAGCGATACTACAGGCAGCGGCGACAGGCGGAGCTGCAGCGAGAGAGACAACGGCGAGAGGCAGTCCGCAAGGAGGTACTGCGTCAGAAAAAACTGCGCAGGAAGAGGCTGGCAGCCCAGATACGG
Source organism: Clostridiales bacterium (assembly GCA_018370615.1). Taxonomy (GTDB): domain Bacteria; phylum Bacillota; class Clostridia; order Oscillospirales; family CAG-272; genus Avispirillum. Next base: position 407 of record JAGZAC010000059.1, on the reverse strand, counting down.
GGCGTCTTACTGCGCTTTTTCATCGTATTTTTGCTGGTTTGCGGCGCTGCTGCTTGGGGTTATTTCTCTATTTATTATGGAGAACCCCAGGAAAAACATGGCGCGGTGACCTATACGATGGGAGAGGAAGATTCCTTTGAGGCTTCCGGGGCCACGGCCTATTACGACGGCGTACTGTATATAGACTTCACCCGTCTGGCTACTTTTCTGGACATGCCTATGGCGGGGAGTATCCACTACATGCGCTTTATTATTCCATCTTCCCAAAGTGAAGACAGCGCGGGGGATGGTACAGAGGAGTATGTATTGTTTACGGTGGGGTCCTTTACGGCCAGTATCAATGGAGTAAATATGGACATGGCTGGTCCCTGTCGGCTGGTCGATACGGCTATTTGGGTGCCGCTGTC
>JAGZAC010000058.1 GCA_018370615.1 Clostridiales bacterium | reverse complement strand
AGGTGTCAGCGTAGCTGACGGAGGGGTTGTCGCAGCAGGATAATAATTTAGGGAAACTAAAAAGAGGCCGTAAGGCCTCTTTTTTCAGCTTTCCAGTTGTCTTCCCAAAAATCCGGCAGCAGTTTGAATCAGCTTCGCTTCCAAGCCCGGCTGCAGATTTTGGTTTTCCTGCGTAGCAATGGATGCCACACAGCCTGTGATATCGCCTTCAGTGATAATCGGCATCGCGCAGCTGATAAAATGCTGGCCGCCGTCTACTGCAGGAATACATTCATTTTTCCCGGCAGTATAGAGATTTCTTCCGTTGATAATTTCTTCAAATTCGGCAGATAATTTTCTGTCTGCATACTCCTTGCGGGGGAGTCCGGCGCATGCAATCACTGCGTCACGGTCACAGATGATTACGGAAAGGCCGCAGGTCTTATGCAGAGTTTCTGCGTACTGTGTTGCAAACTGCGACAGCTCACCAATAGGGGAATATTTTTTGAAAATTACTTCGCCGTCCCGGTCTGTATAAATCTCCAGCGGATCTCCTTCGCGGATCCGCATGGTTCTTCGGATTTCTTTGGGAATGACTACACGTCCCAGATCATCAATACGGCGAACAATTCCAGTTGCTTTCATATATAAACTCTCCTTTGAAATACAGGTTCTTGCCTTTTTATTGTTTCTCATAACTTTGGTTTTATACAACGTATTTTGTAAATTCTGATAGGATGTGGTATTTTTGTATGATAAAGAGAATGGAACATGCAGTGGTCTCTTTTTTACCTACTGGCTTTTTTTCCTGCTTTTGAACAGGGACTTGCGAATCAAATCTGCCGGGATCACGGTAGCGGCCAGTAACGCCGCAAACAGTAAATCATTCAGATGCAGAGGGACACAGCGGAAAATGTCGCCGCCGAAATAAATAATCATCAGCTGAATGACTGCAACGGCAGTCATAATCAGGACAAAGGGCTTATTTCCCGCAATGTGAGACAATAAATTCCGCCCGGGAGTTCTCACATTAAAGGAATTAAAAATACCACAGAAAATAAACATGGCGAAGAAGACTGTTAGATAATATTTTTCGCTGCCGCCGGACAGACGGCTGCGCAGCCAGTCACTTTGCAGGAAGAAGATGCAAAGCCCAAGGCTGTACAGCCCGGAAATTAAAATTTGATTGATCATCGCCCCGTTTAATATGCTGGCATCTCTGGGGAGGCTGGGACGCAGCATATACCGGCGCAAAGGAGGTTCGCCCGCAAATGCAAGACCTCCAAGGGTGTCCATGATGATGTTGACCCACAGCATTTGAATGACTGTAACGGGGCTGTCAATCCCCATAAAGGGACCGATCAAGGAAACGCCCATGGCACAAAGATTCATCATCAGCTGGAAGGTTACAAATTTGCGTATGCTTTCAAAAATGGTTCGACCATAAAGGACTGCTTTGGTGATGGAGGAAAAGCTGTCATCTGTAATCACTATATCTCCCGATTCCTTGGCAATGTCGGTGCCGCTTCCCATAGCAAATCCCACATCGGCCGCCTTCAGCGCAGGTGCGTCGTTGATTCCATCCCCGGTCATTCCGGCTACGAGGCCCATATCCTTTGCGATGCGTACAAGCCGGATTTTATCAGAGGGAAGAGCTCTGGAAATGACGGCGATTTCCGGCAGGATTTTTTTGATTTCCCCGTCGCTCATTGCGGCAAGGTCAGAGGCTGGCAGAACTCGATTGCATGTGGATGTGAGAATTCCCGTTTCTCTGGCAACGGCTCCCGCAGTTGCGGGATTGTCACCGGTAACCATTACCACGTGAATTCCTGCATGCTGCGCGTCGGATACAGCGCGGCGCACATCGCTGCGGACAGGATCACGTATGGCGAAAAGGCAAAGAAACGTTAGTGTGGCGGGCCTTCCTCCGGATTTTGCCTTTGCAAAATCCTCTGGATTTCCCGCCGCACAACAAATTACGCGGCAGGAGGCTTCCCCCAGTGTCTGCAGTTTTTGGGAAATCTCCCGTATTCCATTGTTGTCCAGGTTTCGTTCGGTGCCTGTGTGATCCATGTAGCGTACACATCCGGCAAGGAGTCGCTCCGGCGCTCCGAGGAAATATGCTCGTTCTCCGTCGATGCTTTTTACAAGGGAGGCGGAATATTTTCTGTCGGAATCAAAGGGAAGGCGGGCGGTACATACCGCTCGGACGGGCTCCTTAATGGCGGCCAGAACTGCTTTTTCTGTCGCGCCGGAGCCTCCCGGTGCGCAGGCGGTGACGGCACATTCACCGATTTGCGTGTGCAGCTTTTCACAGCCTTTCAGCTGGCTGTATCTCTTATAGAAAAAGTCTTTTCCGTGGATCCCGCATACTGTCATTCTCCCTGTCGTCAGGGTGCCTGTTTTATCGGTGAACAAAATGTTTAGACTGCCGGCAGTTTCAATTCCTACAAGACGGCGTACCAGCACACCGTTTTTCAGCATCCGTTTCATGTTGGAGGAAAGGACTACGGTGATCATCATGGGCAGCCCTTCGGGGACTGCCACTACCACTACGGATACGGCCACAGTAATCGCCTTTATGATTTCTGAGAAGAGGAAGCTCCGGTCCTGAAGCCGCACCATCATCAGGGACAAATCCATCCCGCTGTCGATGACAAAGGCGTTAAACAGATAGGCAAAGGCGATCATAATGGCGCCTATATATCCCATGAAGCTGATGCTTTTTGCCAGCTCGCCGAGTCGGTGTTTCAGAGGACTTGGACGTCCGTCATCCTGAAGGCTGGAGGCAACCTCTCCAATGAAGGTGGAATCTCCCACCCGCAGCACAGCCATTTCTCCTTCTCCACTGAAAACACCGCTGCCTCGGAACAATTGGTATGAAGAATTGGGCTGCCAGTTTTCCTGGTCCGGATTAAATGAAGTATTTCCGGCAGACACTTTTCGCCGCTCGGCGCTCTCTCCCGTAATGGCTGCCTGATTACAGCTGATTCCGCCGCTGATGAGGACCCCGTCTGCCGGAATGTTCATACCAGCGCGAAGCAGTACGATGTCGCCTACCGCAATGTCAGAGATGCGTACCTCCTGGATTTCCCCTGCTCGGCGGATCGTGCATAAGGTGTTTTCCTCTTTCCCGGACAGTCGTTCAAATGCAAGGGAAGAGCCGTATTCGGAGATGGTGGAAACTAGAGTGGCAATCAGGATTGCTGCTACAATTCCCAAAGTTTCCGGGATATTCATGTTTCCCATACTGACCAAAGCGTTGATGACAAGTGCGCCGATCAGAATTTTGATAATGGGATCGTTAAAGTTGGAGAGAAGCTGGCGGAAAAAGCCAGCTTTTTTCTTTTTTGTAAGGGTGTTGCGGCCAAAAATGCGAATGTTTTCTGCAGCTTCTTTTTCTGTTTGCCCCAGACGATTGACATATACCTGCCGGCCTGTCGATGCGTGGCTCTGCTGTGTAGGCATCTGCCTTTTTGTAGCGTTGTTGTCAGTTTGCATCCTGCTTCTGCCAAATGTGGGTCCGGATAAACTGTTTATGATTTCCACCTCCGATATATGGATTTTCCTGATCTCCTAAACAGAGGAAGCAGACTGCCTCATCCGTTATTAGAATCGTTTAAATATATGAGTGCACCGACGCAATTATTATTCTATAGGGCTTTGAGCCGCAAAAAAATAAAACTTGAAATTATTTCCTTGATATAGTATAATAATAAAAATATAGCATGATTTATATAAAAGCCTTATACAGCCGCAGCGCTGTAACAGTTTGCGGAAAGGAGTCTGCTTGGAATGACGCAGGGCGGCAGCAGTTCAAATCATAAACCGCGTCCGTTTGCGGTGGGCAGAGTGTTTTCTCGCATAAATGGCGCAGGGGCGCGGGTACGCAACTTTATCACCAGAAGATTTGACGAAAGCAGTATTATATATGGAATCGGACGGCTGTGCAGAAGCTTTTTCCGGCTGCGCATGCGTTTTCTCGGAGTTTTTCTCTTGACTTTTGGTGCGTATTCGTCTGTGGTCACTGTGCTTGTCCACCTTTTTCGCGATACGCCGGTAAGTGGAGAGGCGTTGTACAGTGGCGTGGCTTTTATGGTGCTTTCCATCCCGCTGCTGCTCTCCAGAGGGAATATTTCCACGGCTCTGCTGGGATCCCATATGGGAGCGATTCTATGCGATTATCTAGGGGTGCGCCGGGAGTCTCTTCAGGAATATGCCCTGACTGGGCATACAAATATTGCATTTGTGTTGGGGGTCCTGGCAGGTACACTGACGTTTTGGACCTCTCCTGTTTCCGTAGCGCTTGGCATTGTGGCGCTGGTGGGGAGCTGCGTTGTTTTTGCACTGCCGGAGAATGGAATTTTGTTTGCAGCAGTGCTGCTTTTGTTTGCAGGTTCGGGGGCGCAGCTGTGGATTCTGACTGTGACAGTGGCGTCCTATTTGCTGAAGCTGGTTCGTGGAAAGCGAAGTCTCTCATTTTATAAGCGCGATGTCTTTGCGGTCCTTGTGCTTGTTACAATCCTGGGCGGAGGTTTGTTCAGCAGCACGGGTGCAGCTTTCCCACAGACGGGCGTATATGTTCTGTATTTGTGTATATATTTTCTTTCTACATTCATTCTGTATGACTTTCGAAAAATCAATCGAATTACCACTGCACTGTGCGCTGGGGGCGGCATTCTTGCAGTAGTCTATCTGGCTGGCCTGGTATTGGAAATTTCTCTTGCCGGAAGCTTCGTGAGGGACGCTGGATTTCTGCTCCGTTTTGTTTTGGATCTGCCTGTTTTTCGAGAGGGCGTTGCCCCTATACTGTTTATGGCTTTACTTCCAATTGCCGTAGGCAGCTGCTTGCGCAGCAATCTCTATATGCCCAGGCGGGCTGCTGTTTTTTGTGCCACGGCCATGATGGTTGCTCTTGTTTTATGCAGCAGCGGTGTGGAAGTGCTGTGTGCTTGTATTGCCACTGCGCTGCTGTTGCTCTTGTATCGGAAGCGCACCGGGGTTTTCATTTTGAGTGTTTTCCTGGCAGGCTTTGTGTTGACTGTACATTTGACGGGAAGTGTCGGCAATCAGATTTATGCATATTTTGCCGCGCAGGTCAGCGCACTCGTGCAAGGCGCTCAGGAGTTTTTTTCCGGAATCATGTCTATGGACAGCATGCAGCTTCTTGCCGGAGAAGGACTGGCCTTTGTTTTGCAGGAGCCGCTTGCCCTCGTGGGTAGCTCTTATTTCTCCTTTGTACAAGCGGTAGGATTGATCGGGCTGTTGGTATTTACAGTATTTATTATTGCTTTTATTGGCGCCAGCCTGCGGCTGTACAGAAAAACGTTTGAGCGGGGGCGTACGCCGGACATACTGTTGCGATTTGGCGTGGTGCGCAGCCCTGCGGATATGCGTTTGGGCGGGGGCGGGCCCGTATGTGCGGTTATCGCTCTATTGCTTTGTGCCCTTGCCTCGCCTGTTTGGCAGAACGGGCTTGCCTTTGAACTGTTCTGGCTATTATGCGGAATTGGCGCGGCATATGAAAAAAGTGCATCTCATGAAATTGACAAGGCAGATCAGGCCGCATTTTCCGACTTCGGTTCGGGAAATGCCTCTGTTGTTTTGAAACGTAAAAAAGAAGACTGAGAGGGACATGCATGACACAGGAGCGGAAAAGAAAACTAAATATCATTGATTTTGTGATTCTGCTTGCCATCATTGCTGTATTAGCAGCTGTTGTGTATCGTGTTATCCTTCGCCCAGATGCACAGGATGCAGTACGCATTCGTTATGTGTTGGAGGTGCCGCAGATTCAAACAGAATTTTGCAGCAAGGTAGGTGCCGAGGATATGGCTTTTTATGAGGACAGTACCGCCGATATTGGGGTCGTTACTGCAACCTCTACGGCACCTGCCTACTTTAAGGGGACGGATAGGGAAGGAAATCCCGTTTATACAGAGATGGAAGATTACAGTATTTTGTATATAACCATAGAAGCGGATGCTCTGCAAAGCAGCACCGGATATGAAATCAGCGGATATGCCATACATGCGGGAGATACGCTGACGGTGCAATTTCCGGGGCTGTACTGTGAGGCACAGTGTATCAGCATTGATGTGATTGAATAACCTGTGGGCGAAAGAACGGCAGAGTACATGTGCCTTTTATAAAAAAGTGTTTGCGTCCTGTGCCTACCGATTTTGGCAGAATGGAGATTTTTATGAACCTAACGTCTATTATATTTGCTATTGTCGCCATAGTATGCGCGGCGCTGATTTCTTATACCGTCACTCCCCCGGTGCGCCTTCTGGCCTTCCGGATTGGGGCGGTGGATATTCCAACAGATTCCCGCAGAATGCATAAGAAGCCCACCCCGCGCATCGGGGGACTTGGGATTTTTATTGGATTTACCGTGTCGACGCTGGTTTTCTGCGACTTTTCCGCTGAACTGTTGGCTATATGGATCGGCGGTGCAATTTTGGTGGTTTTGGGGATTTTGGACGATATTCTCCGATTGTCGGCACTGCTGAAGCTTCTGGTGCAGCTTTGTGCGGCGGGAGTGGCCGTTTGCTTCGGCATTGTAATCGATCAGATAACAATATTTGGGCTTGTGATTGAATTTGGAGCTTTCGCCATCCCGATTACCCTTTTGTGGATTGTAGGGCTGTCCAATGCGATTAACCTGATTGACGGATTGGACGGCCTCGCCTGTGGTGTCAGTGCAATCACGTCTCTTTCCATTTTGGGTGTGGTTCTGATTACCGGAGATATGACATCTGCGCTTATTACGGCAATTCTTGTAGGCGCCTGCGGTGGATTTTTGCCATATAATAAAAATCCCGCCAGCATATTTATGGGGGATACCGGCGCTCTCTTTCTGGGGTATACTCTGGCGATTATATCGGTGCAGGGCCTGTTTAAGCTGCACACGGTTTTATCCTTCCTGGTTCCCCTTTCCATTTTTGCTCTCCCACTGCTGGATACACTGGTGGCGATTGGGCGGCGGCTCATACACAAACAAAGTCCCTTTCATCCAGATAGGGGACATTTGCACCACAAGCTTGTAGATATGGGCTTTACCCATAAAGAGGCCGTGCGCCTTTTGTATGCGATTAGCGGTATTATGGGACTTGTGGCCGTCACATACACCGACGCAATGTTCCATGAATCGCGGGGATGGAAGAGTATGATCATTGCAATCGTCGCCGTGGTGATTATCATCCTCAATTTTATATGCTTGCGCAAGCCCAGTACCAGAATTCTGTCTGGGCTGGCGGAGCATATCAGTGAAAAGCGCTTGGAAGAGGAAAAATCAATGCATGCGGCGGCAGAACAGAAGAAGGAAGCAAAGGATGACGGCGGAGAGCAAAAACCGGAGGAGCGGGAAAAGTAAGGTGAAAGGCGGCTTTTTCATACGGAGAAAGGCAAGGTCATAATTATAAATGAAGAAAAAAGTAAAAAGCGGCAAGTTGTCTCAGTTTGCCGCAGCAGATTTGTTTTTGTGGCTGCTTTTGCTGTTGTGTGTTGTAGGAATCGGCATACGTATTGCCGCAGGCACTGACGGCATATTTGCCCAGGGAGAGTCGGGGGAATATTTGATTTCCTACCTCGTCACCGATGTGCGCAGTGAATACAGCGACCATTTCAGTGAGGGAATGGAGTTTTATTTAGAGGACGGAACGCCGTTTGGAGTTTTAAGCGGCGATGCGGTATTTACCCCTACCCGTGAGTATTTGGAAAATGAAAACGGCGAATATGTGGCCAGCTATAATTCCAGCGGACGGGTAGATGTAAAGGGAACAGCAAGAGCGTCAGGGGTGATGACAGACCGAGGATTTATGCTGGAGGACAAGATGTATATTGCGGTAAATATGCCGCTTACGATTCAAAGTTCTGAAATAACGGTAGAAATTCTGATTACAGATATATCAAAGGTGAGTGTGCAAAATTGAACGATAAACAGTTGATAAAAAAAGAAAACACGCCGAACGTACAGCCGTCGGGCGGCAGCGTTCCTCAAAAAAAGGAGGGCAAGCAAGTACGGAATCTTAGGAATTTCGGTATTACGCTTGGGATTTCCTTTGTAATTTTGGGGATTGTTGCGTTTTTTGCAGCTCGTTTTGTTGCAGATACGGTGAGCGGAGTGTTTACCGGAGACGGCGTAAAGGATTTGGATGATCTGCTCACTCCGGTAGAGACAACAGGCGCCTCAGGAGAGGAGCAGGATGAGCGGTTTACCAGGGAACTCAACGGCTCGTCCTTTACGTGGCTTATGGTGGTAACAGATGAGCGCACCTCCGTGTATGACGACTATTTTCCAGATGCAGATGCAATTGAAGATATAGAAGATGATGCATTTGGTATTTTGGGTGAGGAATATCGGTATGTGGGCACGGCTGGAATTGTGCTTGTGCACGCAGATGTGGAGCTGCGGGAATATACAGTTATGGCGATCCCATCGATCACCAGGGTGGAGACTGGTTCCGGTGATTACAGTCTGAGTGAGATTTATTCCTATTACGGCATTGGTTTTCTAAAGTCAAAAATAGAGGGACTCACCGGTATGACTGTGGAT
>JAGZAC010000057.1 GCA_018370615.1 Clostridiales bacterium | reverse complement strand
CTGCGGAATCGACATTGTAAAATGGCAGATCCGCATTGCCGCAGGACTGCCCATCAGCTTCCCGGAAAGTGAGATTGGCAGAATCGGCCACGCCATTGAATGCCGGATCTGTGCCGAGCATCCCTTTACTTTTATGCCCGGCGCCGGCGAAATTAAAATTCTGCATGTGCCCGGAGGAATGGGCGTGCGGTTTGACTCTGCAATTTATCAGAATTATGTCGTTCCCCCCTGCTACGATTCCATGCTGGGCAAGCTGATCGTATATTCCCACACCAGAGAAGAGGCCATCCGTAAAATGCGCAGCGCCCTGTCGGAGCTGGTGATCGACGGCATCTGGCAAAACAGCGAGCTTCACTTGGAGATCCTGTCCCAGGAAGCGTTTTTGGACGGCACATATTCTACAGACTTCATGAACGATTTGACAAAAAAGCTAGGGTCGTAAAATTTTTGACATTTTCCCATAGATAGAAAGGACATCCGTTATGGATTTGAAAGCGCTGTTTAAGAAAGCAGGCAATACTTTGGAAGGCGGCGTACGCGCCGTAAAGAAAAGAAGTTCCACTCTGTCCTGTCCTCGCTGCGGCAGCGAATACGACAAAGAAAGTGTTTTGAAAAATTATTGGGCATGCCCACGCTGCGGCGGATATTTTCGCATGAGCGCCCGCCGCAGACTGCGTTTTCTCTGCGATGAAGGAACCTTCCGGGAATTGGACGGAGACCTAGTCCCCCAGGATATCCTGCACTTCCCTGGATACGGCGAAAAACTTGCAAAGGCCACCGAAAAGTGCGGTCAAAAGGAAGGTGTCCTTTGCGGAACCTGCAAAATTGACGGATATGATACCTGTATTTTTGTCATGGAGCCTGACTTCATGATGGGTTCCATGGGCAGCGTGGTAGGAGAAAAAATCACACGCCTGTTTGAATATGCCACAGAGCGGCAGCTGCCTGTGGTTGGATTCACTGTATCCGGCGGTGCAAGAATGCAGGAAGGCATCGTTTCTCTGATGCAGATGGCAAAGGTCTCCGGCGCTGCAAAACGGCACAGTGACGCAGGCGGGTTTTATCTGACGGTAATCACCAATCCCACCACCGGCGGCGTCACTGCCAGCTTTGCTATGCTGGGTGATGTGATCATCGCAGAACCGGGCGCCCTCATCGGCTTTGCCGGTCCACGGGTCATCGAACAAACCATCCGGCAGAGCCTTCCCAAGGGCTTTCAGCGTTCTGACTTTCTGCTGTCCCACGGCTTTCTGGATGCAGTTGTTCCCCGCCAGGAGCTAAAAGACTTTATTGCTAAAATGCTGCGCATCCACGCGTGAGGATATCCAAGGAGAAAAGCATGACAATTTACGAAAAAATACAATATACACGCAGTGGAAAACGCCCCACTGCCGTGGCATATATAGATGCACTGTTTCATGATTTCGTCCAGCTGCACGGAGACCGACGCTTTGGCGACGACAGCGCCGTCATCAGCGGAATTGCTATGCTGGGGGACACGCCGGTGACCGTAATCGGCATTGAAAAGGGCACCGATACCAAGGACAAAATCCAGCATAACTTCGGCCAGGCAAATCCGGAAGGATACCGCAAGGCATTGCGTCTGATGCGGCAGGCAGAAAAATTCCACCGCCCCGTCATCACTTTGGTAGACACCGCCGGCGCATCCTGCGGCATAGGTGCCGAGGAGCGCGGACAGGGGTCTGCCATTGCAGAAAATCTATATGAAATGATGACTTTAAAAACTCCAATACTATCTATGGTAATCGGTGAAGGGGGCAGCGGCGGCGCCCTGGCCCTAGCAGTAGCCGACACCGTTTGGATGCTGGAAAACGCCTACTATTCCGTCGTTTCTCCGGAGGGCTGTGCCAGTATTTTGTGGAAGGATTCAGCAAAGGCGGCGGAAGCCGCGCAGGCGCTGAAGCCCGACGCCCAAAGTCTATATGATCTGGGGATAATTGAAAGAGTTGTTCCAGAGCCGGAAGACTTTTCGGACGCTACTGAAAAGCAAACATTTTTCCAGGCTCTGCAAAAAGACCTTTCCGATGAAATTTGCCTGCTGCAAAGCAAGCAGACAGATGAACTGCTTTCCGAGCGCTATGAAAAATTCAGAAAGGTGGGCGCATATGATCGGAATCATCACTGAGTCGATCTCCTGCATGAACCGTCAGGACTGCGTAAAGCTGATGGTTCGGCTGATGCCCCTGTCCTACGTTGTTTCGGGAAAAAGCTTTCCCGATGTGATCGCTGAGGGGCGTCGCTGTCCCCCAAATGCATTTTCCATGGCCCCTACGGCGGCCCAGTATTATAAGGTTTTCGGGGAATATGTGGCAAGAGGGTACAACGTAATTTGCCTCACCTCCTCCCCCAAAATCTCCACCTCCTATGAAAATGCTGTGGTAGCGTCGAAAGCTTATCCTGCGGGACGGATTGCCGTTGTAGATTCCAAGGGAGTTGCAGGAGCACTGCATTTGCTGGCCCAACGAGCCAGAGAACTGGAACGCAGCGGAGCCGGCTTTACGGACATTGTGCAGATTTTGCAAAGCGTGCGGGACAAACTTTCTACCTCTTTTTCCATGGACGCCATTACCACCCTGCGGGATGCAAAGCGCCTAAGCCGCGTGATGCACACCAGCGCAGCACCGATCTTGAATCAAAAGCCTGTGTGTATTATTGAAAACGGAGCCATTATTTTAAGGAAGAGCGTTTCCGGCGGCTTTGGAGAAATCCGGGAGCTGTGTGCAGGCCATATTGCTCCCCGACGGCTGATCGTTCACTATGGAGTCAAAGATGCTATTACCGGGGAGTTGATCCGAACGCTGCGCATGCGGCATCCACAAGCGGAAATGCTCCAGCGCCCGGTAACTATGGCGTTGCGGGCAAATCTAGGAGATGGAATCTTGGGGATAGTCAGTGAAACTATCTAACAGTTCAGTGAATCTAATATTTAAATACAGCCCTAAAATGAAAGCCCCCTGTGTAAGGGGGCTCACCTAACTCAAGCCTCCCCTGTGTAAGGGGAGGTGGCTCGCCGCAGGCGAGTCGGTGGGGTTGTATGATAACAATCCCCCACCCGCTACGCGGGAGCCCCCTTTACACAAGGGGGCCTTTTTGGAGGTGGAGCTTCGCGGGCAACTCCCTACATGGGGGACTTTTGGAGGTAGAGCTTCACTGGTCGCTTCCCACAAGGGGGCCTTACTTCACCTAAAGCCTCCCCTGTGCAAGGGGAGGTGTCAGCGTTAGCTGACGGAAGGGTTGTTCGTAAGACAATCCCCCAGTCTCCGCATGCGCGGAGCCAGCCCCCTTTGCACAAGGGGGCCTTTGGAAGCGAAGCTTCGCCGATAGCTCCCCACAAGGGGGCCTTACTTCACCTAAAGCCTCCCCTGTGTAAGGGGAGGTGGCTCGCCAAAGGCGAGTCGGAGGGGTTGTTAATAAGACAATCCCCCTGGCTTCACTGCGTGAAGCCATCCCCCTTTGCACAAGGGGGACTTTTTCGTTCTTAAGCCTCCCCTGCGTAAGGGGAGGTGTCAGCGTTAGCTGACGGAGGGGTTGTTCCATACCACTATTTGATTCCATCCCATGCCTGTATGGATCTGACAAAATGCACCACATCCTTTCCGGCAAAATAAAAACAGGCGCATGTGCTTCTTACACATACGCCCGATTTTTTCGTTCGCAATTGCCACCGGAGACAAAAACTCTGGAAAAGTTTCGACACCCCTTGTAAAATAGAAATAGGTATGCTATAATGCTTATAAGTCGGTGCCGGAATTCCGGTGGGTGTGTATGTGTTCCTGCACATATACATTCGGAGAAGCTGAATGCCAGTTCAGCTTCCCTGCCGACGTTCTTTTATGTCCTGCCGGTGGGACTATGTTTCGTTTTGTACATTATAGCATTCGGTAGGAGAGATGTCAACTGTTTTATGAAAATTATGGAAAAAATTGTTGAACAACCCCTCAGTCAGCTACGCTGACAGCTCCTTGCACAGGAGAGCCTTATTTGGGGTAAAGCTTCTCCGATAGCTCCCTACAAGGGGCCTATTGGAGGTGAAGCTCCGCGGGCAACTCCCCATAAGGGGGCCTGCAACTAACCCAAGCCTCCCCTGTGTAAGGGGAGGTGGCATGGCGGAGCCATGACGGATGGGTTGTGAATGCCCCTCCTCTCTTGACAAAATGCAGCATTAATGATAAAATTGTTCCAATCTGTGGAAAGGTCTACAAGGGATTCATGAAAACACAAACAGTAAAAGGAACAAACGATTATTTGCCGGCAGATGCAGAAATTCGAGACTACCTGCAATCTGTAATTTTAGACACATACAAAAATGCCGGGTTTGAACATATTATCACCCCCATTTTGGAGGATGCAGAAAATCTAGACAAAAGCGACGGCGGCGATAATCTGAATTTGATTTTCAAAATACTCAAGCGTGGGGACAAGCTGCAGCGGGCCCTGGAGGCAGGAGATGAAAAGCAGCTTTCCGATATGGGGCTGCGGTACGATCTTACCCTTCCCCTTTGCAGATATTTTGCCAACAACCGCTCCCATCTGATGACCCCTTTCAAGGCCATTCAAATCGACCGGGTGTACCGGGCGGAGCGTGCCCAGCGGGGACGGCTGAGGGAATTCGTCCAGTGCGACATCGACATCATTGGCAGCACTGCGCCGGAATGTGAAATTGAACTGATTCTGACCACTGCCAGAGCCCTGCAAAAAACAGGCGTCGGCGCCTTCAACATCCGGCTCAACGACCGCAGTCTCCTGCGCAGTGCCCTGTCCGCCGTGGGATTTTCCGAGGATACGCTGGACTCTGTGTGCATTACCTTTGACAAGCTGGACAAAATCGGCATTACAGGCGTATGTGAGGAGCTGCTGGAAAAGGGCTATCCCCAGGACACCGTCGACCGATTCTGTCAGTTCTTCGGCGGGGACGCCGTCACTTTGGACGCAGTCGCTAGACTGGTAGGAGACAGCAGTGCAGCAGAGCGGCTGCAATATATTATGGATGCAGTAAATACTCTGTCTGCAGGGGAAGTCAAAACAGTGTTTGATATTTCCCTCGTTCGCGGGCAGGGATATTATACCGGAACGGTGTTTGAAATCGCCAGTGAAGAATTTTCCGGCGCCATCGGCGGCGGCGGGCGCTACGACAAGCTTATCGGCAAGTTTATCGGGGAGAATGTTCCCGCGGTGGGCTTTTCCATCGGGTTTGAACGGATTTTCTCTATTTTGAAGGAAAAAGGAAATTACGCCATTCCGAACGGCCGAAAGAAAGTGGTAGTGCTTTACGATACGGACAGCTTTGTGGCCGCCTGCAAAAAGGCAGATGAACTGCGGGCAGAATATGATGTCACCCTTTGCGAGCGGGGGAAAAAGCAGGGCAAGCAGCTGAGCCGATTTGCGGAAAGAGGGTACGATTATTTCGTGGGGACAGATTTGCAAGAACTTCAGGAGCTGTCCTGAAAGAAAAAGAGGGAGCATTCCCTCTTTTTTTCATAGATTCCTTATGTTTTCCTCTTGCCGAGAGCGGCATATTTTGTTATACTGTAAAAAAGATATCGTTTTACGGGTACACTTGTATGCAAGCCTACACCAGCACATTTGAACGGTCTGAAAAAAAATATCTCCTGTCTGTCGGACAGTATGGGCAGCTGATAAACGTACTACAGGAGTACACTCTGCCGGACGCATATGGCAACACGGACATTTATACAATATATTATGACACTCCTGATTTTTTGTTGGTCCGCCGTTCCATAGAAAAGCCGGTATTCAAGGAAAAGCTGCGTCTGCGCACCTATGGGCGTCCTGAGGATCACGATACCGCTTATATAGAAATGAAACGAAAATACAACAAAACCGTGTACAAACGCCGGATCGCCATGCCCTATCGGGAGGCATTGGAATTTCTTCGTACTCCTGAAAACGACAGTCAAATTGCAAGAGAAATTGGGTATATGCTGGATTTCTACCCACAGATACAGCCGGCAATATCTATGACCTACAGCCGCATCTCTCTCATTGGGCAGGAGGACCCAAACCTGCGCATCACCTTTGATTCCAATGTACGTTGGAGGACCAATCCCATCGATCTGGCGATTCCGGCGGCAGGCACACCGCTGTTGGAAGATGGATGGAAAATTATGGAACTGAAGTTCGTCGGCGCTCTTCCTCTTTGGCTGGTCCGGCTGCTCAGCGAAGTTTCCTGTTTTCCCGTTCCGTTTTCCAAATACGGCAAGGCATATGAAGCCATGCTGAACAGCACGATATAAAGGAAGCATATATGAATATCTTTTTTACCTCTGTAATAGGCACATCTATGGACGCGGTGTCCTTTCTCATCTGCACCGGGACCTCTCTAATCCTGGGAGCGTTGATCGCACTGGCTCACTGCTTTCGCAACCGCTCCACACCAGGGTTTCTCATTACACTGGCGTTGATTCCCCTCATCTCCCAGACAGTCATCCATATGGTAAACGGCAGTATCGGTGCCGGCATTGCAGTGGCCGGCGCTTTCAGCCTGATACGTTTTCGCAGCATTCCCGGCACTGCCAGAGAAATCTGCAGCATTTTTCTTGCCATGACAGTAGGGATTTGCACCGGTATGGGCTATGTGGGCATTGCCGTTCTTGTGTGTATCATTGTCCTGCTGGCAAGCATGCTCTATACATGCCTTTGGGCCGGCAGCGCCGGCGCCGCCCAAAAAACGCTGAAAATCACCATTCCAGAAAATCTAGATTACGAAGGTGTCTTTGACGATCTTTTTCAGGAATACACAGTCAAACATGAATTGATGCAGGTCAAAACTGTTCATATGGGCGCTCTATTCCAACTGGAATACCAAATTCGGCTTCGGAATACTGCATCCGAAAAACAGTTTATCGATGCGCTTCGCTGCAGAAACGGAAACCTGGAAATCAGCTGCGGTCGCACAGAGCGCTCCAGAGAGGAAATGTAGCATGAAAAAAATTTGTTGCCTCATCCTTCTTTTTCTTTTGACAATCACTGCCTGCACAACCCAAGACGGTACTATATATGCACCCACCACCCAAGAGAATACATCCGCCGAAGCTGATGCGGAAACAAGTGCTGAATATTCCAGCTTCGATTTGACCGATACATGGGATCTAGAGACCTCCACTACAATCCTTTTTGACGGAGAAGCAGCGCAAATCAGCGGAGACGGCGCTGCACTTGCCGAGGGAACACTGCTGATTGAGCAGGAGGGCACTTACGTGCTGCAGGGAGAATTTTCGGGAAGCGTTCAGGTTACGCTTGCCAAAACGGAAAAGGCACAGCTTGTGCTGGACGGCGTAAACATAAACTGCGGCACGACTGCAGCAATCAACATTACCAGTGCCGACAAAGTGGTGGTTACCCTGGCCCCCGGCAGTGAGAACACCTTGTCCGACGGGTCGGACTATGTAACGCAAAGCGGTGCAGAACCCAATGCCTGTCTGTTCTCCAAGGACGATCTCACCATTAACGGCACCGGCGCACTGACAGTACTGGGCAATTGCAACAACGGCATCGGTACAAAAAATGATCTGAAGATTGTCAGCGGAACGCTGACGGTCAACGCCAGCAAAAACGCATTGAAGGGCAACGACAGCGTGCGCATATTGGACGGAAGCATTACGGTTACCATGTGCGCAGACGCCATTAAATCTGACAATGAGACGGAACCGGACAAGGGATTTGTCACCATATCCGGCGGCACATTGGAATGCACCTGTGCCGACGACGGCATCCAAGCAGTAAACAGTGTGGCTATATCCGGTGCCTCCGTAACCGTAACTGCCGCTGACAAAGCAGTAAACTGCGACGGAGCGGTAAACATCGAGGAAGGCTGTCTGATAACTAAATAACAAAAACAACCGGCATCAGGAACAATGCACCCCTGAAAAGCCGGTTGATTTTATTCGCTTATCTGTCCCCCGGGCCACTGTAGAAACGTGAATAAAAAGATACTGTACAAGCAGCCAATTTATAAAAAGTATACGGCGGAATCTCCTCCCCGATTTAATGACGCAATATTTCCTCCCCATGCAATTTATGTACACGGCAATAGTTCTGCATCAGCGAGCAATATACTCCGCAGCCCTGACAGTGACGCCCCGTGCAAAAATTTTTCTCATGCTCTCTTTTTGCATGCTCATTTTCAAATTTACTGATCGTAAAGGCCCCTACAATACCTTCACAGGTGATGGTCGTTTTTGCCTCGCAAACATAAAACGGACAAAATGCCAGCGCATCTATCGCTTTATTCGCCATAATCTTTTGTACCTCTCTATATCAACTTCTTATAAAGTCTGCCCGCTGACGTTTATTTCTCCGACAGCCGGTACAAACAAGCATATCGGAGGAACGGCCGCAGAGCACACATTTCCCTCCACCGCCTGCTGCCGCACATACTTTGCAAATTTGCACATATTTGGAAGTATAAAAAGGCGGAAAAATAGCTGTACCACATATGGAACATTGCAGCGGTTCCATGCACGCGCCGCAGCCGCTGCAGGCACCTGCTGCATTTATACAGGTTAATGCCATTGGGTCCTCCAAAAAAGATCAAAG